>JANNMV010000415.1:0-8041 GCA_031398205.1 Pseudomonadota bacterium
TCGAGCGCAATTCCCAAATCCGCGTGATGTTCCAGCACGGCGGCGCGCATTGCTGCGGTATGGGTGGCGCCGCACTTGTCATTGATGTTGAAGCCGTTCGGTTGATTGGAGACCGCGATAACTTCCGCGCCCAATTCGTGAAACACCGGCGGCGCGATGTGGTACGCCGCGCCATTGGCGCAATCGACAACGAGGCGCATACCGCGCAAATCGAGTTCGCTTGGAAACGTGCTCTTGCAGAATTCGATATAGCGGCCATCGGCATCGTCGATACGCCGTACCCGGCCGAGCCGGGCGGAAGGTTTAGTTTGCATCGGCTCGTCGAGATGGGCCTCAATCGCCAACTCCAAGTCGTCAGGCAATTTGTTGCCGTGCCCGGAAAAAAATTTGATGCCGTTGTCGTCGTAGGGATTGTGCGACGCACTGATCATCACGCCCGCTTGCAAACGCAACGCGCGAGTGAGATAGGCGACGGCGGGCGTGGGCATGGGGCCTACCAGCAAGACATCCACGCCGGCGGCGCAAAAGCCTGCCTCGAGCGCGCTTTCCAGCATGTAGCCGGAGATGCGGGTGTCCTTGGCGATGAGCACGGCGGGGCGGTCGCGATCGCGTGGATCGTGGTTCGCTTCGGCTAGCACCTTTCCGGCGGCGTATCCTAGCCGCAATACGAAGTCCGGCGTGATCGGCGCTTCGCCCACGCGACCGCGTACACCGTCCGTGCCGAAATATTTTCTGGCCATGCTTTTTCTCTCTAATGGTTCACGGCGTGAAGTATAGCAAGGGCGTCCTTGGTCGCACGCACATCATGAACGCGCACGATGTGGGCGCCGGTTTGCGCTGCGAGCATGGCCGCCGCAACGCTCGCCGGAACCCGCGATACGACTTCTTGACCGGTGATTTTTCCCAGCACTGATTTTCGTGACAGGCCGGCGAGTACGGCGTAACCGAGTTCTCTGAATTCCTTGAGGCGACGCAACAAAGTGAGATTGTGTTCGCGATTTTTTCCGAAACCAAAACCGGGATCGATGACGATGCGATCGCGCGCGATGCCTGCTCGCTCACAGGCTTGGGCACGATCCAATAAAAATGTTTTTACTTCGGCGACCACATCGCTATAGCTCGGCTCAAGCTGCATGGTGCGCGGCGAACCTTGCATGTGCATGAGGCAAACGCCAACATTACTTTCTGCGCAAACCTCTAGCGCACCGTCGGCACGCAAGGCATTCACATCATTCACCATCGACGCGCCCGCTCGAATCGCTGCTTTCATCACTTCGGGTTTCATCGTGTCGATGGAAATGGGTACATTTTTTCCCTGCATTGCCTGGATAATCGGCAATACTCGACGCAACTCCTCAGCGATATTCACCGGCTCGGCGCCGGGCCGTGTCGACTCGCCGCCGATGTCGAGAATATCCGCACCTTCCTCAATTAATTGAAGTCCGTGATCGATTGCGGCGTTAGCAGCAAGAAATTTTCCGCCGTCAGAAAAGGAATCGGGCGTGATGTTAACTACACCCATGACCAATGGCCGAGAAAGATTTAACGCGAATGCCCCACAACGGAGAATTCGATCATCCATCTCCTCACTTCTCACTATTCACCCCTCACAAAACTACGGCATCAACTGCCCGCCATTCACTTCCATGATCTGTCCGGTCACATAACCCGATAGCGCGTCAGAGGCGAGATACAAATAAGCGCCGTTACATTCGTTCGCCTCGGCGAGGCGCCCCATCGGAATGGTCGCCTTCAACATATCGAGTTGTGCTTGCGTGCTGTAACGCTCATGGAATGGCGTGAGAATTACGCCGGGGGCGACGGCATTGACGCGAATATTGTCTTTCACTAACTCTTTCGCCAAGCCGTGGGTGAAGGTACTAACGTAGCCCTTGGTCGAGGCGTACAACACGGCGCTGGGGCCGCCACCGGTGCGCGCGGCGACCGACGTGGTGTTGATAATGTTGCCGCCGCCCTGTTTGCGCATGTGCGCAATGGCGGCGCGACTGGCGGCGACGACGGAGCGCATGTTGAGATGAAAAAGATCATCGAGGAGTGCATCATCGGAATCAGCGACATTGCAGCGGCGCACCATGCTGCCGGCATTGTTGATCAATACGTCGATACGGCCATAGTGATCGACACATTGCTTGACGACATTTTCGGCGACGCCGCTCTTAGACAGATCGCCGGCAATGGCGAAGGCCTCGCCACCCTTTGCCCGAATCGCCGCAACCACTTCGTCGGCCTGGGGCTTGCTCGAGTTGTAATGCACCGCAACTTTGGCGCCTTCCAAGCCAAAAGCCTTGGCGGCTTCGGCGCCGATGCCGGTGCTGGATCCGGTAATGAGCACTACTTTATTTTTGAGATCGGGAATCATGTGGTCCTCCTGTGGCGTCTGACGCGTAACCGCATCCGACAATTCGAGATTTGGAAAGAAATACAGCGCCTCTCGGGCGCTGTATCATTTTAAACGATTACGATGCGGCTATGCTTCTTCTACGGGTTTCGCTGTCGCGGTCGCGGCTGCCTCAGGCGTGCCGCCGCTACTCGCGGCCGGTGGCACGGGTGGAGGGATCGGCTTAGGTGGACGCGGCGCGCGGCCGGCCATGATGTCGTCGATTTGATCAGCGTCGATGGTTTCCCATTCCAACAGCGTTTTAGTCATTACTTCGACCTTGTCGCGGTTGTCTTCGATCAATTTGCGCGCAAGGGCGTATTGCTGATCGATGATGCGGCGAATTTCTTGGTCGACTTGCTGCATGGTCGCTTCGCTCACGCTCTGGTGATTGGTGACCGAACGGCCTAGGAACACTTCGCCCTCATTCTCGCCGTAAACCATCGGCCCGAGCGCATCACTCATGCCCCACTCGGTCACCATACGACGCGCCATTTCCGTCGCGCGTTTGAAGTCGTTGGAGGCGCCCGTGGTCATCTGATTCATGAACACTTCTTCCGCGATGCGGCCACCGAACAGCACGGCAATATTGTTCAACAGAAGTTCGCGGTCGTAGCTGTAACGATCTTGAACCGGCAATTGCATCGTCACACCGAGGGCGCGGCCACGGGGAATGATCGTGACCTTGTGCACCGGATCGGTCCGCGGCAGTAACTTGGCGACGACGGCGTGGCCGGACTCGTGGTAGGCGGTGTTGCGACGCTCTTCTTCCGGCATGACCAGGGAGCGGCGCTCCGCGCCCATGATAATCTTGTCCTTGGCGCGCTCGAAATCCAGCATGTCGACTAAACGCTTACTGCCGCGAGCAGCGAATAGCGCCGCCTCGTTGACCAAATTCGCTAAATCGGCGCCCGACATTCCCGGCGTACCACGGGCGATGATGTCGGCCTTCACGTCCGGCGCGATCGGCACTTTGCGCATGTGGACTAACAAAATCTGCTCACGGCCGCGAATATCGGGCAGTGGCACGACCACTTGCCGATCGAAGCGGCCCGGGCGCAGCAGCGCCGGATCGAGCACGTCGGGACGGTTAGTCGCGGCGATGACGATCACACCGGCGGCACCTTCGAAGCCGTCCATCTCCACCAACAATTGATTCAAGGTCTGTTCGCGCTCGTCGTTACCGCCGCCGAGGCCGGCACCGCGCTGGCGGCCTACGGCGTCGATTTCGTCGATGAATACGATGCAAGGCGCATTCTTTTTCGCCTGTTCGAACATGTCGCGTACCCGCGCTGCCCCGACACCGACAAACATTTCCACGAAATCGGAACCGGAAATGCTGAAGAATGGGACTTTCGCTTCGCCAGCAATGGCGCGGGCGAGCAAGGTTTTACCGGTGCCGGGCGCGCCAACCATCAATACCCCGCGCGGAATGCGTCCCCCGAGCTTTTGAAATTTTTGCGGATCCCGCAAGAACTCGACTAATTCGGCGACTTCTTCTTTAGCTTCGTCCACGCCCGCCACATCGGCAAATGTCACTTGATTGGCATTTTCGTCGAGCATTTTTGCCCGGCTCTTACCGAAGGAAAACGCGCCGCCGCGGCCACCACCTTGCATTTGGCGCATGAAAAACACCCAAACGCCGATAATCAACAAGAACGGGAACCAGGAGATAAACACGTTCAACCAGAACGAGCGCTCTTCTTCCGGCTCGGCGTCGATGCGCACGTTCCAGGCACGCAAATTGTCGATCATGAAAATATCGCCGGGCGTATAAGTCAGAAAGCGCTTATCGTCGTTGGACAGCCAACGGATGGTGCGGCCGTCCACTTTTGCGGAGCGAACCTCGCCCTTTTTCGCCTGATCCATGAATTCCGAGTAAGGGATCGTATTATTCGACTGCTGGCTGCTGAATTGATTGAATAAAGTCATCAACACTAATGCGATGATGAGCCAAATGCCGACATTCTTAACGAGGTTGTTCAACGTCGTTCCTTATAGCGAGTGGATGCAATATGATAGTGTATTCCCGTTGGTAGGGCAAAAGTCCGACGGAATACAAAACTTTACAATTCGGTCGCGGCAATCGGCCGCAGACCCCGCGCCAACAAATACAACTCACGACTTTCTTCGCGTGACGCCTTGGGCTTACGTGGCGCGACCTTAAGAAAAGTAGCAAACAGCATCTGGCGAAATGCCTCAAAATCCGCGCCCTGAAATACTTTGACCAGGAACGCGCCACTGGGTTTCAGCACTTGCTTGGCAAATTCCAATGCTTCTTCCGCCAAATTAAACACGCGCGCCTGATCCGCGCTCGGAATACCACTCATGTTGGGGGACAAATCGCAAATCACAAGATCCACGCCGCCTTTCGGTAATTCTTTACGGAACTCTTCCTGGATTTTCAAATCGGTGAAATCGCCTTGGAAAAAACTGACGTGGGCGAGCCCTTGCATGGGTAGCAGATCGATCGCAAACACTTTTCCCCGCGCGCCGACACGCGCGCCAGCCACCTGCGACCAGCCTCCGGGTGCGGCGCCAAGGTCGACGACGAAGGTTCCCGGTAAAAGCAACTTGTCGCGTTCGTTGATTTCCAACAACTTATACGCCGAGCGTGAACGATAGCCCTCGCGTTTCGCAAGCTGCACGTAAGTGTCGTTAATGTGGCGTTGCATCCACACTTTGCTAGAGGGTTTTAGTGGCATCCGTTACAATTGCGTCATGATTAATCTAACTCCAACTCAGCGCCGCTTCTTGCGTGCCCAAGCCCATCATTTACAACCCGTTATCATGATCGGCAATGCAGGCCTGAGCGCCGCCGTCAAAAAAGAAATCGATCTTGGCCTACGCCATCACGAACTAGTCAAAATCAAAATCGCGAGCGACGATCGCGAAGTGCGTGAGCAAATGCTGGCAGAAATTTGCGACGAACTTGCGGCGGCGTCGGTGCAGAATATCGGCAAGACCTTGATCGTATACCGCGCCGCAGAAGGACCGAAGATCGAATTGCCTAAATAGGCATGCCTGAAGAAGCGCATGGATACTTAATTACAGGCCATGCACATTGTAGAGCCTCACTGGTACTGCCTCCCAGGAAACCGAGTCATCAATTTCTGGGCACCTTCCAAAATACACAGATGTGTCATTCCCGCGAAAGCGGGAATCCATAGTACGTTTGAAATTACAAACGCCAAATGGATTCCCGCTTTCGCGGGAATGACGGGGTAGCCCTAGGCTAGCCCCTGGCCTAGGGCTACAACTAATTTGCGGCGTTAGGAATATCTAACATCCAAAATCTCATACTCCCGCACGCCGCCCGGCGCCATCACCTCGACCACATCGCCGGCATATTTACCAATCAACGCGCGCGCAGTAGGCGAGCTGATGGAAATTTTTCCCTGTTTGATGTCCGCCTCGTCTTCGCCGACGATTTGATAGGTCACCATCACCGCGCCTGCCATATCTTGCAGTTCAACGGTGGACGCAAACACGCAGCGGCCGTCGGGATCGATTAAGGTCGGATCGATAATCTGTGCATTCGATAGCTTGGATTCTAATTCTTGAATTCGGCCCTCGATAAAACTTTGCCGCTCCTTCGCGGCGGCATATTCCGCGTTCTCGGACAGATCGCCATGGGCACGCGCCTCGGCAATCGCCTGAACAATACTGGGTCGGCCCACGGTCTTGAGCTGATTTAACTCACCGCGCAGCAATTCTGCGCCGATCACGGTCAATGGAAATTTTTGCATAGTCTTACCTTTAGCTTGTAATTATGTGAGGCTCGCGTGAAGCGCTTGCAGACTGTAGACATCAATTTCACTCATCTGCTGCATGCCCAGACACGCCGCGCGCGCGCCGGATAGCGTGGTGTAGTACGTTACTTTGCCTTGCAAAGCTGCGTTGCGGATGGACCAGGAATCTTGAATCGCCCGGCGATTATCTTCCACCGTGTTCACGATCAAGTTGATCTCGTTATTTTTAATCATATCGACGATGTGCGGACGGCCTTGCGCTACCTTGTTCACTGGCGTGACGACGATGTCCATCTCGGTCAAATAAGCCGCCGTGCCACGCGTGGCAACGAGCTGGAAGCCAAGCTGGAGCAGGGTCTTGGCGATATCGATGACGCGCGGTCGATCCTCGTTCTTAACGCTGATAAAGGCTTTGCCCTTCTTCGGCAACTTTACGCCGGCGGCGAGTTGCGATTTCACAAATGCTTCGGCGAAGGTCTTACCCACGCCCATCACTTCGCCAGTCGATTTCATTTCCGGGCCAAGAATGGTGTCAACGCCGGGGAATTTGATGAACGGAAATACCGCTTCTTTCACTGAGTAGTAATGCGGGATCACTTCGACTGTGACGCCTTGCGCTTTCAATGTTTGTCCAACCATGCAACGCGCGGCGATCTTCGCAAGCGGCATACCGGTCGCTTTCGACACGAAGGGCACGGTACGCGAGGCGCGTGGATTCACTTCGAGTACATAGACAGTTCCATTTTGAATCGCAAACTGCACGTTCATGAGCCCGATGACCTTCAATGCCTTAGCCATGGCAATCGTTTGGCGCTTGATTTCCGCTTGAACTTCAGGCGACAAACTGTACGGCGGCAGCGAACACGCCGAATCGCCGGAATGCACGCCCGCTTCTTCGATGTGTTCCATGATGCCGCCGATGATCACATCAACACCGTCGGACACGGCATCGACATCGACTTCGGTCGCGTCATTCAAAAATCGATCGAGCAAAATCGGCATGCGCTCGGGAAACATTTTCGACATCTCCATCGCACCGCGCATGTAGCGTTCAAGATCGGATTCGGCGTGAATGATTTCCATGGCGCGGCCACCGAGCACGTTCGACGGACGCACGACGAGTGGATAACCTAATTCGCGCGCAAAGGCGATCGCGTCGTCGGCGTTACGCGCAGTGCGATTCGGCGGTTGACGCAGGCCGAGTTCGTGCAACAGTTGCTGGAAACGCGCACGATCTTCGGCGCGGTCGATGGAATCAGGGCTGGTGCCAATAATGGGCACGCCTGCGGCCTCCAAGCCCGGCGCAAGTTTCAACGGGGTTTGGCCACCGAACTGCACGATCACACCGTCTGGCTTTTCCTTGTCGATGACTTCGAGCACGTCTTCCAACGTCAGCGGCTCGAAATATAAGCGATCGGACGTGTCGTAATCGGTCGACACGGTTTCCGGATTGCAATTAACCATGATGGTTTCGTAACCATCTTCACGCAGCGTCAGCGCCGCATGGACACAGCAATAATCGAACTCGATGCCCTGGCCAATGCGATTCGGTCCGCCGCCCAGCACCATGATTTTTTTGTTGTTGGTCGGGTTCGCCTCGCATTCTTCTTCGTAGGTCGAATACATGTAGGCCGTGCTGGTCGCGAACTCCGCTGCGCAAGTATCGACGCGCTTGTACACGGGGCGAATGTTTAGCGCGTGGCGCTTTGCACGAACGTCTTGCTCGGTCGATTTCACGAGATGGGCAATGCGCCGGTCGGCAAATCCTTTACGTTTGAGCGCACGCAACTCGTTGGCGTCGATATCGTCAAGCTGGCGTTTCTCGAGATCGAGCTCAATATCGACAATCTCTTTAATCTGCGACAAAAACCACGGATCGATCTTGGTGTAG
>JANNMV010000419.1:0-2427 GCA_031398205.1 Pseudomonadota bacterium
CGGGCAAAACCGCAGTTGAAATGTTCGATGCCGTGGCGAGCGGCGAAATAAAAATGTTGTGGATCGCCTGTACCAATCCCGCGCAATCGATGCCCGATCAGGCGAAGATTCGCAAGGCGCTCGACAACGCCGAGCTCGTGGTCGTACAAGAGGCCTATGTGGACACGGAGACCGCGGCCTATGCCGATGTCATCTTGCCCGCGACAACCTGGGGCGAAAAAGAAGGAACGGTGACCAATTCCGAGCGGCGTATCACGCGCTTTAAAGCGGCGCTTCCCGCGCTGGGAGAAGCACGCGCCGATTGGCGCATCGTGGTCGACTTCGCGCATCAATTGGAAAAAATTCTACGCCCGGAATCATCAACGCTGTTTCCTTACGCTACGCCCGAGGCGATTTTCAATGAGCATCGCGAATCGACGCGTGGACGCGATCTCGATATCACTGGCCTGTCGTACGAAATTCTAGAAACTCGCGGCCCGCAGCAATGGCCGTTTCCAAGTGATGTGAGCGAGGGCCAAGCGCGGCTCTACGTCGACGGAAAATTTCCAACCCCGAGCAGTAAAGCGAAGTTCCTCAACGCAACGTACAAAGCCGTCGCCGAGCCCGCCAATGCGCAATATCCGCTGCGCCTGAACACCGGCCGACTACGCGACCAGTGGCATGGTATGAGTCGAAGCGGGAAAGTCGCGCGTTTGTTTGAGCACGTCGCCGCACCGGCACTCTCCATGACAAAAATGGATATGGCGAAGCGCGGGTTGCAAGAAGGCAGCCTGGTTCGCGTGCGTTCGCGGCGCGGCGATGTCGTGCTTCCCGTTGGTGTCAGCGAGGAACTACGTGGCGGCCAAGTCTTTTTGCCGATGCACTGGGGCAGCCGCTTCATGGCGGGCCTGGGCATCAATGCCTTGACCTTGCCAACGTTTGATCCTTACTCGAAGCAGCCGGAGTTAAAGCACGCGGCGGTGCAAGTGGAAAAAATCGATCTGCCGTGGCAGTTTGTGGCAATGGCGATCGGCGAACCGGATGGCGTGGGAACGGCACTCGCGCGCCTTGCGGAATTACGCAAACACCTCAGCGCGTTTGAATATGCATCGGTTGGCCTATTCGGTCATAGCCAAGAGCATGTAATTTTGCGCGCGGCGGCGAGCGTGCCGTTGTCCGCTAACTTTGTCGCGCAAATCGACCGCATTCTCGGATTGAACGACGCCGATGATGTGCTGCACTACGAAGACAAGCGCCGCGATGTCGGCCGCAAGATTCGCATCAAGGATGGCAAGCTCGCCGCCGTACGATTGTCCGGCGATGCCGCGGCGAAAGACTGGTTGCAAGAATGGCTCGCGCAAGGTGCGGCGGTTGCGCATCTGACCCGCGTGTTGCTGGCGCCGAGCGCAAAACCGCCACAAAATTTTACGCCGCGCGGCCGTGTAATTTGTAACTGTTTGAATGTCTCCGAAGCGGAAATCATGACTCAATTAAAATCCATCCCGACGCACATTTCCAACCCATTGGGCGCATTGCAAAGCGCGTTAAAGTGCGGCACCGAATGCGGCTCCTGTTTACCGGAGTTACGCCGAATCGTGCAAGAAAAAATAATGGTGGCCGCATGATGACCGCGCGCAAGGGCAAGGTTTTCCTGGTTGGCGCCGGTCCCGGCGATCCCGAATTGCTGACGCTAAAAGCGGTGCGCGCGATTGCCCAGGCGGATGTCATTCTGGTCGACGATCTGGTCAATCCCGCCGTGTTGGAACACGCCCGCCACGACGCGCGTATCGTCAACACCGGTAAACGCGGCGGCTGCAAATCGACAGCGCAATCGTTCATCGAGCGATTGTTGGTGTCGGAAGCAACCGCCGACCACACGGTGGTGCGGCTAAAAGGCGGCGATCCGTTTATGTTTGGCCGTGGCGGCGAAGAAGCCGCCGCGTTGACGGCGGCCGGCATTGACTACGAAGTGCTGAACGGCATCAGCGCCGGTCTCGCCGCGCCGACCGCGATTGGCATCCCACTCACCCATCGCGATCTTTGCCACGGCGTCGCGTTCATCACCGGACACACCCAAGCCGACGGCTCGTTGCCCTGGCAACCGTTAATCGCGGCGGGCCTGACGCTCGTCATCTACATGGGCATTGCCAACTTGCCGGGCATCGTCGCCGAACTGCGTGCCTGCGGCCCGCGCGCCACCATGCCGATCGCCGTGATTCAAGATGCGACGTTGCCGAGTCAACGCCAGTTGATCTGCACGTTAGGCACGGTGGTCGAGCAAGTCGCAAGCCAGCAATTGGCAAGCCCCAGCATTATCGTTATCGGCGAGGTTGTCACGCTGAATCGCGCGGTGGAGATCGTCGATTACGCCCCGGCTGCTATTCGAGCGGAGCGTGCGAGAAATGCGTAATAAACGTATCTAGCGTTGGCCTGCAAGGCGCATGGCCT
>JANNMV010000436.1:0-3200 GCA_031398205.1 Pseudomonadota bacterium
GGCATTTGCGTGGCAGTATTACGCCAAACGGGGCTGGCGAAAAAAGCCAATCTACTGTCGGGATCGCTGACCTTGCTCGATCGCAAGCGCTTGGAACTCGCCCGTTCGCTGGCGACCCATCCCAAGCTATTGCTGCTGGACGAAATCGCTGGTGGCCTAACGGAACACGAAGCCAAAGCGCTGGTGGAGGAAATCAAAGCGATCAAGGCATCGGGTGTCAGCATCATCTGGATCGAGCATGTGGTGCACGCATTACTCGCCGTCGCCGATCGATTGTTGGTGATTAATTTCGGCGCCACGCTGGCGGAAGGATTGCCGCACGAGGTGATGGAGAATAGCGATGTTAAGCGGGTTTATATGGGAATCGAAGTGTAAGGGTGAAGGCGGAAGGATGAAGGATGAATGATGAAAAGAGGTTACGGTAATTTATGAATAACATATTACTAGGTAAGCTGAACGGCCATATTGGTGTGGCTCCCGGCTTAGCATTGTCTGGAAGCCAATCTGGATAAGCCTCGCAGCCCGATTGATTTTTCATCCTTCATCCTTCATCCCTCATCCTTATGTTGTTGTCTACTCATAACCTAACCGCACACTACGGCGATTTCCAAGCGCTGTTTGGTGTCGACTTTGAAGTCGATGTCGGGGAGATCATTGCCGTGATCGGCGCCAATGGGGCAGGCAAGTCGACGTTCTTGAAAACGCTTACGGGTCTAATCGCCGCGGCGCGCGAGCAGGTGATATTCGACGGAAATGCGATCGGCGGCTGGGCGCCGGGCAAGATTGTCGAGTTGGGGATCGCGATGGTGCCGGAGGGGCGTCGTTTATTTAGCAGCTTAAATGTCGAGGAAAACCTGTTGCTCGGCGGCTATACCAAGCGCGCCGGGCCGTGGAATCTGCAAAAAGTTTTTGAATTATTTCCCATTCTGCGTGAGAAACGCGGTGTGCCGAGTACCTCGCTCTCGGGTGGGCAGCAGCAAATGGTGGCCATTGGCCGCGCGTTAATGGCGAATCCGAAATTGCTGATCTGTGATGAGCTTTCTCTCGGTCTGGCGCCGATCGTGGTGAAGGATATTTACGACGCGTTACCGAAAATTACTGCAGGCGGCCTCACCGCCATCATCGTCGAGCAAGATGTCGGCCTGGCGCAGCGGGTGTCGAATCGTTTGTATTGTTTTCAAGAAGGCAAAGTCTCGCTTAGCGCAAAGTCGAACGAAGTGACGCGCGATCAAATCTCCATGGCGTACTTCGGCCTATGAATAGGAATCGCCGATGATCGAGTGGCTCAATACTATTCTTCAAGGCGTGATGTTGGGCGGGCTTTACGCGCTATTCGCCATGGGCTTGTCGCTGATGTTCGGCGTGATGCGGCTCACCAATGTGGCCCACGGCGATTTCATTATCATGACTGCGTTCGCGGCGTTTGCCGCCACGGCAAGTTTCGGCATCAACCTTGGCATGGCGCTGTTGTTGCTGCTGCCACTGGCGTTCGTGTTCGGTTATGGATTGCAGCGTGGCGTGCTGAATGGCACGCTGGGCAAGGATCCGCTGCCATCATTGGTGGTGACCTTCGGGCTTTCCATCGTCATTCAGAATTTGCTGATGGAGATCTTTTCTGCTGATACGCGCTCGATCAGCGCCTTCGGCGTGGAAACGAAAAGTCTGCAACTTGCCGATAATGTGTTTCTCGGTGTTCTGCCACTCATTATCTTTTCGATTGCTGTCGGGGCGGCGGCAGCGATGCAATGGTTATTCGGCAAGACCGCTATCGGCCGTGCGTTTCGTGCCACCAGCGACGATAAAGAAGCAGCGCAACTGATGGGCCTGGATCATCGGCACGTCTACGCGCTCGCCACGGCCATCGCCTTCGTACTCATCGCCATCGCCGGCGTATTGCAAGGCATGCGCACGACCATCTCGCCGTCCGACGGCCCCGGCTTACTGCTGTATGCCTTTGAGGCCGTGATCATCGGCGGCATGGGCTCATTCTGGGGCACGTTCTCCGGCGGGATCATACTCGGCGTGGCGCAGGCCATCGGCTTTCGCATCGACCCCGGTTGGGGAATTCTTATCGGCCATTTCGTGTTTCTCACGATGTTGATCGTCAAACCGAACGGCTTGTTCCCGAAAACCAAATGATGGGCGCGCCGATCAACAGCGTCGATTTTTCCGTCGAGCGCGCCACTCGCGCGAGCCGCGTAGCGGGTATCGTCGGCATCGCATTGTTCGCTACAGCGGTCACCTTGCCGTGGTGGGGCAATTCCGGCTGGATGCGCGAAGTGGTGGAAATTTCTTGTTACCTAGTATTCGCGATGATGTGGAACTTGCTCGCCGGTTACGCTGGCATGGTCTCCATCGGGCAGCAGGCGTTCGTCGGATTGGGTGGCTATTTTTTGGTGATTTTGGCGAACAAGCTCGGTGTCAATCCGTTCCTGTCGGTGCCGCTTGCCGCGCTCATTGCCGCGCTATTCGCCTTTCCCACGTCGCGTTTTGTGTTTCGTTTGCACGGCGGTTATTTCGCCATCGGCACCTGGGTCGTCGCCGAAGTATTTCGTCTCGTCTTCGCCAATATCTCGGCACTCGGCGGCGGCTCGGGCACGAGCTTGACGGCGTTGGCAGGCATACCGAAAGCAACGCGAGAGATGATCACCTATTGGCTCGCCCTGGGCGCGGTGGTATTTGCCATCGGCTTGGTGTACGGATTGTTACGCTCGCGCTTCGGCCTCGCGCTTACGGCAATCCGCGACAGCGAAGTCGCCGCGGAAAGCCAAGGCATCGATGTAAAATCGACCAAGCTGATCGTTTATGTACTCGCGAGTTTCGGCGCCGGATTGGCGGGCGCGCTGTACTATCTCAGCAATCTACGCATCTCGCCCGACGTCGCGTTCGGCGTGAACTGGACAGCGTTCACGATCTTCATCGTGCTCATCGGCGGCATCGGCACCATCGAAGGGCCGATCTTGGGCGCGCTAATTTTTTGGTTCTTGAATAAGTTTTTCTCCGACTACGGCAGTTGGTATCTGATCGGGTTAGGATTGCTGGCAATCGTGATCGTAGTGAAACTACGCGCCGGTTTGTGGGGCGCGATTTCGCAGCGATTCGATTTGCATTTGTTTCCGGTGCAGCGACGGTTGAAACTGCGTGAAAAGTGAAATGTGAAAGGTGAAAAGTGAGAGGCGTTGTCGTTCTTTTCACTCTTC
>JANNMV010000447.1:0-1708 GCA_031398205.1 Pseudomonadota bacterium
GATGGTGACGGGCTGATACACGACGCGCTGTTCATCCGGGTCGTAGCGCATTTCAACATGGCCGGAGATCGGAAAATCTTTGCGGAACGGATGACCGATGAAGCCGTAGTCTGTAAGGATACGGCGTAGGTCCGGATGGCCCGTGAAAACGATGCCGAATAAATCGAATGCCTCGCGCTCGAACCAGTTGGCCGCCGGCCAAACGTCGATCACCGACGACAGCATCGGAAGATCATCGTCGCTTGCAAACACTTTCACGCACACGCGCTTGTTATGCTCCAAGGACAGCAAATGGTAGACGACGGCGTAACGGGATCCGCTCACACCACCGCTGAACTCGGAATAGTCCAAGCCGCAAAGATCGATCATCTGATCGAACTTGAGTTCCGCATGATCGCGAAGGATATTCGCTGACGACAACCATGAATCTGAGTTCAGGGTCACACTTAACTCATCGAATCGAATAACCGATTCGACGACGCTCTCACCGAGGACGTTGCGTATTTTTTCTTGTTGGGATTCGAGCGCTGTGGTCATCTAATAGCGGCAACTAAGAATTGACGGCAGCCCCCTCACCCTAGCCCTCTCCCCGAAGCGGGGCGAGGGGAAGCCCCCTCTCCCGCGCAGGCGGGAGAGGGTTGGGGTGAGGGCGGGTTCGGCGAGACCAAATACGAGGTTAATCAATGAGGAGGTTCTCAGGACCCTAGGCGGCCCGCGCAATAGTATTGGTACGCTTGATTTTGTTTTGCAATTGAATGATGCCATACAGCAACGCTTCCGCCGTGGGTGGGCAGCCTGGAACATAAACGTCCACAGGCACGATGCGATCGCAGCCGCGCACCACTGAATAAGAATAATGGTAATAGCCACCGCCGTTGGCGCACGATCCCATGGAAATCACCCAACGCGGTTCGGGCATTTGATCGTAAACTTTGCGCAGCGCCGGCGCCATTTTATTGCACAAGGTTCCGGCGACGATCATGACATCGGACTGCCGTGGGCTGGGGCGAAACACGATGCCGAAGCGATCTAGATCGTAACGCGAGGCGCCCGCGTGCATCATTTCCACCGCGCAGCAGGCCAAGCCAAAGGTCATCGGCCAAAGTGAGCCGGTGCGCGTCCAGTTGATGAGCGTATCCAACTTTGTGGTGACGAAGCCCTTTTCGGTAACGCCTTCAAAACTCATGATTTAGTCCCATTCCAGCGCGCCTTTTTTCCATTCATAAATGAATCCGACGACAAGAATCCCAAGAAAAATCATCATCGCGAAAAATCCAAACAAGCCGATTTCTTTAAGCACCACAGCCCAGGGAAACAGGAACGCAATTTCGAGATCGAACAGAATGAACAGAATCGCCACCAGGTAGTAGCGCACATCGAACTTCATGCGCGCATCTTCAAAGGCTTCGAAGCCGCATTCGTAAGGGGAAAGTTTTGCCGAATCGGGCTTGTTGGTGCCCAAGCGCAAGCTGATGAGCCAACCCAATGTCAACGGCACCACGCCGATAGCGAGGCCGACAAAGATAAAGATCAGGATCGGGAAGTAGTTTTCTAACATATTGGGCTACCCCGTTTCACGCACCTAAATGAAAGCGGGGTTGCTACAAAAATTATTCGGTTGGTGCCGGCGATCAGACTCGAACTGATACGGCTTTCGCCACTGCCCCCTCAAGACAGCGTGTCTACCAATTTCACCACGTCGGCACGG
>JANNMV010000469.1:0-2662 GCA_031398205.1 Pseudomonadota bacterium
GACGAGTCCGCGCTAACGATGCGGATGGGTTGGGTAATGTCTGCATCGCCGAACGTGTGTTCAATCAGCGATTGCAGTTGTGCGGCGGTTTCCGCGTCGATCCGCGCACCGGGATGGCGCACCTGGTTGGTCGCAATCAACCCGCGCAAGCGCAAAATCTCTTTGCGGATTGCGACGCCCGGTTGCTGTTCAAACACGATCAGTGGCAAATAACGCCGATATAAATTGCTTGCCTGCGCGCTATCGCCCCATCGCGCGGCACCCACCATCGCTTGCAATACCTCGGGAAAAGCGAAGCCGGTGTTGAAGCCGCTTGATCCGCGCGCCAAATCGAAGCCGCCATACAACGCGCCGAGGCCCGTCAGGATCGGCACCCGGCGCGCTTTCATCCCCGACAGCAAGGCGCTGATTTTCGCTGCGGTGGGAACGGCCTCTTCTTTGATGCAGGCGATACTCGGGATTTCGTTCACTAACCGCAGCAGCAGCGCAATCGACATGTGCACCTGGGTCGAGGCCGGATGATCTTGCGCGACGATCGGAATTCGCAGGCCGCTGGCGATGCGCTGAAAATAGTCGAACACGCGCTGATCGTTCGGTGTCGGCTCATTGTGTGGCGTGACCATAACGGCATCGGCGCCGAGGGATTCGGCCATTTGGCTCAGATGCAACGCCGCAAGCGTGCCACTATGGCTGGCGCCGACGATAATCGGTAATTTGCCGTCAGCAACGCGGACCGCCACGCGGATCAGCGCTTCGCGTTCGTGATCGAGCATGCGATTCGATTCGCCGAGAACGCCGAGGATAGTGACGCCATCGACGCCGAGCTTAACCATGAAGCGAATCATGCGTTCAAAAGATTCAAGATCGAGATTTTCGTGCTCGTCAAACGGTGTGGCGAGAATCGGAATGACGCCGGTGAATGGAATTGATTCAGTCATGATAGTTTTGCTCGAAGCGCTGGGGTTTCTAGGATTATGCTTGGGTTACGGGTATCATTTCAATGTTAACGAGATTTTCAGTCATGATTAAACGCTCCAGAAAGCCCACTAAACCTCGCCTGACGCGTGACAGCGAGAAACTGATCGCGCTCGCAATGGGCTTGGCGGGATCCCGCAGCCACGGCGAAGATCGCTTTTGGGAAAGCTCCTTGATCGAAACCTTGACCGCGCTGGCCGATGCCAAACGCGATACGGTGATCGAAAATGCATTGGATCAACTCGATCAAACCCATGAAGGCGGCTACGAAGAGTTGATCGAAATGGCGGAGGCAGTATCCGAACGCGTGGTGCTCGAACATCAAAATGAAACATGGGATCTCACGCTCGTGGTGGTGCCGCTCATCGCGACCTCGAAATACAATATTCCATTCGGAGCGATAGCGCCGGATCAATTGATTCCCGTCACGGCAATCGTGCGCGAGCAGATTCTCGCGGCGTCGGCGCGCCTCACCTTGTTTCCGTATTTGTTCAGCATTGAACAATTGCCGCAGAAATTTTCCGCGTTGCGCGATATGCTGCGTCGCCTTGGCATTGCAGCCATCGACGACGCGTTGCCCGATTGGACACCCAAGGTCAGCGCGGAACCGCCGCAATTGCCCGCGGACGCGCGCTTCCTGGTCGGCGCCATCGCAGCGCACGCCGGTCAGCCGCATTTTGGTTGGCAAGAGTGGGACGGTCATCGTGGTCGCGCCTTTTGCCAGGAACGTTGGGCCGTGACCGCGCCGCCAGCATTGGCCGGCCTCATGCCGGGCTGTCAGTTCGAGTCGTTGCTGCCGGATGCTTATTTTTCCAATGCCCGTGAGACGGATCGCCGCATTCGACCGATTACGCTGCACGCCGCCGTGGCGTTCTTGAGCAGCACGCTTAAACTTCCGGCGACTGAGTTGCGCGCCGTCATTGCTAGCTTCGGCGATAACCAGGTCGATGAGTTCCGCATTGGATTTACCCAGAAAAAATCCAACGATGTGCTGCACGGCGTGGTTTGGCCGCTGTTTGAGCAAGAAGATGAAGTGTTGGCGTTACACGAGATCGAGGCGTGTTTGCGCGCCAACGACGTGACGCAAATTGATAGGCTTGAGGAACGATTTGAGCCGGAGTACTGTACTGATTGCGGCGCGCCGTTATTTGCCGACAGGGTCGGCGATGTGGTGCATGCCGAGTTACCGGAACAAGTGGAAGTGCCAACCAATACCCTGCATTAAAAAAAAGGCGAATCGCGCTATTCACTACATGTTGTGCGCGACTCGCCTGGATTTTATTGTTGTTGTTGTTTTTTTTGTTATTGTGATTCTTATTTTTCTGCGTTGATTCCTCTTCCGAAATTTGCGTTGGTTAGGCGCTTTTACGGCGCGCCGCAAGTCCGGCCAGGCCCAGGCCAAGAAGCATTAACGATGCGGGTTCCGGCACTTCACTCGGCGGCACGCCGCGGCTGATGCCGCCTTCAATGCTGTCGTTACCACAGGTCATGTTCCACTTGAAGCCGAGGTCATAGCCGTCCGTGTAGTCGATGCCGATTGCCGAAAAGCTCAAGGTATACAGGAGCGTATTCCACGCGCCTTCCTGTGCGACGACGACATTGTTTTGCAGGATCTGCGCGCCCCCTTTTTTGCGACGGGTTTCCTGGCCGTCGCGGAAGGTGCCGCCGATTCCTTCCTGATTGGTGG
>JANNMV010000472.1:0-6825 GCA_031398205.1 Pseudomonadota bacterium
GCGCGACGCCAACTGGAACGGCGCTAGGTAAAATGGGTGCGCCGGACCTTCATTGTCAAACGCGAAGCCATCACCCTCGTGGCCGAGCTTAACCAGTCCGCCCACATAACTAAACCACTTCATCGGCGAAGGTGACACCGCGGACGCCACTGAGCGGGTTTCATAAGCAGGATGGGTCGGATTGAACGAGAACAAATGTTTCACGTCGGTCAAAATTAATTCTTGATGCTGTTGCTCGTGGTTGAGTCCCAACTCAATGGCGGCCGCGAGTGCGTTGGGCAATACTGTCGATTTACCGAGAAGCCTCGTCATGCCCTCATCGACATGGCGACGATAGCGCAGTACGTCGTCCAATCCGGGGCGGGTCAGCAACGCGCGATGTGGGCGCGCGTACTGCTCGCCGACTGTCTGATAGTACGAATTAAACAGTACGCGAAAGGTGGGGTTGAAAACCTGATAGGCCGGCAGTGAAGGTTCGAGAATAAAAGTTTCAAAGAACCAACTGCTGTGGGCTAAATGCCATTTCGTCGGGCTGCAATCGGGCATTGATTGCAACGCGCAGTCTTCCGCGGACAGCGATGCGATCAGTGCTTCAGTAGCGCGGCGAACCGAAGCGAAACGTAACGCAAGCGAGTTCTCGGATTGGGCAGGCCATTCGTTGCGCCGGAAAGGCGAGATCAAGTCGAGGGCGGGACGCAAATTATTTCCTTTCCGTTAGTAGGGAATTAGTCTTGTTATGCGTACTATTCTTACGCTTTTCTTACGCCTTAAATTTGATAAACGCGCGGCCGTATTGCAGTGTAAAATTCAAATCGACGAACAACGTCTGAGGCGGTTATGAGGCGAAATTAAATTGAGTCGCCAATAGCTGAAGCATTTTTGTACCGCACTGATTGTCGAAATATTATCATCAATAATCGGTGCCGAGCACAAAAACCTAAACTGGCGCTGTGTGCCAGAGACAGTCAACTGTAAGTGTTTCCGGCGCAATTCGACAAATCCGAATTACCTCCAGCGGCTGCAATCGACTGCGATTGACGTCGCGCAAGCTTAACGATAGATTGAACCCGTTTTGTGGCCTTTCTAATTGTTAATAACGCCAAACTCACACCTTTCGGAGGAGATTCCATGAGTAGTGCCGCTACTTACCAACAAGCATTGCAGAAAATAATCGATGAAGTCATCACACCGTCCGCGCCTGAAGTTGATGGCGCGGCGCGTTTCCCGCGACAGGCGATCGAAGCACTAAGCCGGGCTGGGATTCTCGGCCTAATTAGTAGCAAAGACGTCGGCGGGATGGGCGAGGGCATGCGCGCCGCAAGCCACGTTGTTGAAAAAATCGCCGAAGCGTGCGGTTCGACCGCGATGGTTGTGTGCATGCACTACGCCGCAACGGCTGTGATCGAAAAACATGGCGCCGACGCGGTTCGTCGCGACATCGCTGCGGGCAAACATCTTTCTACCCTGGCGTTTTCCGAAGCGGGTTCACGCAGCCATTTTTGGGCGCCGGTTGGGACGGCAACGCAGTCGAATGGGCATTTCTTGCTCGACAGCAAGAAAAGTTGGATTACTTCGGCCGGGGAAGCGGATTCCTATGTGTGGTCCAGCAAGCCGGTGACCGCAGAGGGCGCCAGCACGATCTGGTTTGTGCCCAGCGGCGCCAGCGGCGTGGCGACAGTCGCGCCATTCGATGGCTTGGGTTTGCGTGGCAACGCCTCGTCGCCGGTGACCGGCACGCAAGTTAAAGTCAGCGAAGCGGATCGTCTCGGACCTGACGGCGGTGGGTTTGATGTGATGATGGGCGTGGTATTGCCCCTATTCCAGGTATTGATCGCGAGCTGCTCGCTCGGCACGATGGAGGCCGCGGTAAAAAAATCGGCCGCACACGTGGGTGGCACGAAGTTCGCGCACCTCGGCCAATCACTGGCGGATTTGCCAACCATTCGCGCCTACATTGCGCGTGCGCGCATTCGCACCGACAGTATTCGGGCGCTACTTGGCGATACGATAACGGCGCTCGAGACTGGCCGCGAGGACGGTATGCTGCGTGTGCTGGAAATTAAAGCCGCAGCGGGCGAGGCAGCACTCGAAGTTACGGACTATGCAATGCGCGTCTGCGGCGGCGCTGCATTTCGCAAGGACGTCGGGATTGAGCGGCATTTCCGCGACGCGCGCGCCGCTTCGGTCATGGCGCCGACCTCCGACGTCCTTTACGATTTTATTGGTAAGGCTGTTTGCGGCTTGCCGCTGTTTTAATGGGGACGAATATGCCGAAGCAAACCCTAGTGATGGGCGCGGTGGCTTACGCCGCGAAAGTCGTCACCATTTGGGATGGATTCAAGGAATATTTCGTCAATCAAGGTCTCGAGTTCGACTACGTGCTGTATTCCAACTACGAACGCCAAGTCGAAGCATTGTTCGACGGTTCGATTCAAGTGGCGTGGAATTCGCCTCTCGCTTGGGTGCGAGCCGAACGTATGGCACGTGCCCGCGGCGTGCCGATCGAAGCCATTGTGATGCGCGATTCCGACTGCGATCTGACCTCGGTTGTGGTCGTTCGCGCTGATTCTACAATTAACGCCATCGCCGATTTGAAAGGTAAAACCGTTGGCGTCGGTGCCGTCGATTCGCCGCAAGCAACGCTCATTCCCCTTGATTATCTGCGCGGGCAAGGTGTCGTGCCAGGCGCCGATTTCAAAGTCAGGCGTTTCGATGTGCTGGGCGGAAAGCACGGCGACCATATCGGCGGCGAGCGCGATGCGGCGCAAGCGCTGATGGCGAACGAAGTCGATGCGGCGTGCATGATCGACGGCAACCATTTGCTGTTCGTCGGCGAAGGCACACTGCCCCAGGGTAAGACGCGGGTGCTGGCGCAGACACCGAAGTTCGATCACTGCAATTTCACCGTTGCTTCGACCGCGCCGAAGGCGCTTATCGAAACATTCAAGACACTGCTGCTGGGCATGTCCTACGCCGACGCCGAGGTGCGACCGCTGCTTGATCTAGAGGGTCTGAAAGCCTGGAAACCGGGGCGTACCAGTGGCTACCGCGCGCTCGAACACGCGGTGGAAGTGACGCAGTTCTACGATGCAGAAGGAAACATTCGTGTCGCCGATTATCGATATTAGCGATCTCGGTTTGGATCGCGGCGCCCATTTGCTGATCAAGCGGGCGCTGCGCGGCGTCGCGGTTGGCGAAAAAATTGGCGTGCGCGGTTCAAATGCCGATCTCGCTGTGCACTTGCCCGCGTGGTGTCGCGCCCAGGGCCATGAACTCACGTCGGCGAATGGCGCTGCGACTTGGTGGATCGTGCGCAGCCCCATGGAAGAAGGCCGCTGGCGCGGCGCGGAACGAGCCGGCGAAGCCGATCCCGGCCGCGCCGATGCGGTTGCCGATTTCCCGAAAGCAACATGGGGATTGGCGGCGCGTGGCGCGACGGTGGAAGCGGGCGCGCCGGCGTTTCAATTTGCGCTGGCGGAAAAGGATATGCTTTGGGCAGAAGAGGCCGCGCATCTTTACCAACAGGCACTCACTGCCCAGTGGAATCCCGATGAGGCGATCGATTGGTCTGCGCCCGTAGAGCTCGCCGACGAGATCGAAGACGCCGTAGTTCAAGTCATGACCTATCTGATCGAGAATGAAAACGCGGCGCTGCTGGTGCCGGCACGATTTTTGGGGGAAATCCATCCGCACTTTCGCGAAGTGGTGCAATTGCTCGCCATTCAAATCGCCGACGAGGCGCGCCACGTCGAGGTGTTCACGCGCCGCGCGTTGCTCAAGCGTGAACGTATGGGACTTTCCACCATGGGCGGACAAGCCTCGTTAAAAACCTTGTTCGATGAAAGCGAATTCGCCGTTGCGTCATTTTTGCTTTCAGTCCTCGGCGAAGGCACCTTCGTCGCCTTGCTGCATTTTTTGCAAGCCCATGCGCCCGACCCGGTCACGCGCCAGATCGCAAAACTTACCGCGCGCGACGAAGCGCGCCACGTCGCTTTCGGCATGGCCCACTTGCAGTATCAGTTGAAGCATGACGCCGGATTGAAGGGGCGCCTGGCCGCCGCCGTTGAACATCGTTACACCGCGCTGGCGCAGACTTCGGGGCTCAACGAAGAAGTGTTCGATGCGCTGGTATTGCTCGCGGCCGGCGAGTGGTCGCCCACAGCAATCGCGGCCGGATTCGACAAAGTTCAAATACTCAAAGATGAAATGGCGCAGGGCCGTGAATTGCGCTTGAACCGACTCGGCTTTCGCGATGGCGAAGCCACTCGGCTCGCGCATTTGCATACGCGGAATTTTATGTAACGCCGATGTCGGGCTTCCGCTTTCCGGCGATGTCGCAGTAGGTAGGGCCATTGGCCGGTAATGATTACTCGCGCTACAAATCTTGTTTGTTATGTTCATTTTTCTTGGAGGATTAAATGGCGATATCACCTATGAAATTCCTGTTACTCGTTTGGTTGGCACTGTGCGCGGCGACGGCATTTGCGGGCGGTCCGGAGGACTACGATTACATCCTGCAAAAGTACGTCAAGGGCGATTACGTCGACTACGCGGCGTTGGTCAAAAACAAAGACGATCGAGCGCGCCTCGATGCATTTATGGACTGGCAGGCGAAAGCCGATGCGGCGGCAATGACGCGGGATGATCGAATCGCATTTTATATCAATGCCTACAACTCGGCTAACATCAAAACCATCGTCGACAATTATCCTGTCCACAGTCCGATCGATATTCCAGGCTATTTCGATAAGCTCAAGTTTAAAGTGGCGGGCGAGGATTTGACGATCAGCGAGATCGAGTATGACAAGCTCATTGCCGCCCACAAAGATATGCGTGCGCACTTCGCGGTAGTGTGTTCCGATCGCGGCTGCATGCCGTTGCGCGGTGTCGCTTGGAAGGGTAAATCGCTGCACGCCGATCTGGAAACCGTGAGCCGTCAATTCGTGAAAGACGAGCGTCAGTTCAAGATCGACTATGACAAGAAAGAAGTCTGGATTTCCAAGATATTTGAATGGTATGGCAAGAAGTTCACCCAGGATCCAGATCGACCCGCAGCCAAGCCGGAGCTGTTCGTCCTGCCCTACGTAGACGACAAGGCGAAGACGCTACTCGCCTCCGGTGACTACACGCTGCGCATCATTGAGTGGAACTGGACGCTGAACGAGAAATTGGATCGATGAGAAAAGCGACACGCCACTAAAGTGTGAATTTCATCGCGGCGAGCAACGCGCCGGGAAGCCGCGAACTGTGAGTCGAGCGCGATCCATAAGTCGATGCATCGAGCATGAATTCTTGCTCTTGCGTGAGATCAATCAAATTCTCGCCAAGCATTCGATAAACGGTATCGTCGAATCGCATGACATTTACCGGCGCGACGATTGTGCCGTTCTCGACCCAAAACGTCGCGAAGCGCGTCATGCCGGTCAGGCGGCACGCCGGCCGGTCGGAGAAATTCAGATACCAGAGATTATTGATCAGCAGCCCCGTATCCAATGCGGCGAGCGCGTCGGCATCGGCGAGTTTTCCCGCGGTGAGATCAAGCGATTCGGGGCTTTCGCTGCCGTTCGCGCCGTTGCTCGCCAAGCCGTATTCCTTCGCCGTTCGCGGTGCGATCAACGCGTCCGCCAAAGCGCCGCCGTCGATGAGCCTCACCTGCGCGGGCTTGGTGAAACCATCGCCTTGAAATGCCGGTGCGGTGCCGTCAATGGTATTTTCGCGCAGTGTGATTTTTTCATTCAATCGCGCGCCTTGCTCCATCTTGATCAACGGGCTTTGTTTGGTGTGGCGCGCCTTGGCCGACAGTCCACCCCAGGCCAGCAGGCCGATGATTTCGTCCAGCGCCCGCGGCGCGAGGAATGCGCGGTAGTCGCCCGGCGCGATGGTGCGGGCCGGGCGTTGCAAAATCGCCAACTGATCCGCGGCGCGTTGCATCTTCACCTGCAATTCCGCAGCGCGCCATGCAAACCCGGCGTAGCTCGTCTTCACCGCTTTATCGGCTTGATGGTAAAGGCTCCACTCGAAATTGAAATTTTCTACTTGGTGCCAATTGCGTTGCCCGAAGGAGTTGGCAAAACCGCGAAACACGGGGCCGGCGGCATAGATACCGACCAGATCTCTACCACGCGCTTCGCGCACAATTTCATCGACCACCGCGCCGGGCTCGGGAATCGTCGCGCTGCGTTTAGTTTCGCTCGAGTTAATGTCGGTGGCGTAGAGTAAGTACGGGTCTTGCGGCAAATCTTCGATCACACGGCGCAACTCGGCCAATGTATTTTTCAATATAGCCAAGTCGTCCGCACTTCCGCTCAGCGACAACGAGCTGGCGGCTTGTCGGCCACCGGCGATCAAGCGTAACTTGAGATAGCGCTGCGCGACGTTGCCCGCCTGGCGAACTTTGCCGTGATTGAAACGCACAAAATCCGATCGCTCGGCGCTAAACCAACAGGTGAATATCTCTTCACCGCGCAGTTCGCGCGTAAGCGCGTCGGCGAGCGCATAGAATTCGGCTTGCAATTAAGCCTCGCCGCCGAAAACATCGACGTTGGCGAACACACAAGGCGGAGCGGCGTGACCGACATGGATCGCTTGATTGGGTTCGCCTTTGCCGCAAAACTGTGTGCCATGCACCTCGAAGCTGGCGCGATCGCCGACCATTTTTAGGCTGCGCCAAAACGTCGCGGAGATACCGCGATAGTTCGGATTTTTGACCACGCGCGTGAGCTGGCCGTTCTCGATCAGTTGACCCCATTCGCAGCCGAACTGAAACTTATTGCGCGAATCGTCAATGGACCAGGACAGGTTGGTCGTCATCAAAATACCGCGTTC
>JANNMV010000549.1:0-3806 GCA_031398205.1 Pseudomonadota bacterium
ATTATCAATACTTCGAGCGGTCGCTGTTGGAGTTCCGATACCTACAATCCGTTTCCGGGCGTAATCGAAACCTCCGCCGCTTCGCGCGGCTACACGGGTGGCTTCGGTGTCGATTTAATGCTGAAGGATCTGGGCCTTGCCATGGATGCGGCTAAGCAAACCAAGCAAGCCGCGATAATGGGTTCGCTGGCGCATCAGCTTTATCAAACTTGGAGTGCGATGGGCAGCGGGGGCAAAGATTTCTCGTCGATCATCAATCTTTATAAACACGACTAACGGCATCAATGCAGGTGCCGCCACCCGCAGCATCAGTGCAACGGCTGCCACCCGTAGCATCAGGGCAAGGGCTGCCACCAGTAGCATCAGTGCAAGGGCTGCCACCAGTAGCTTACGTCGGCGAGACGTTTTCGAAAGAAGTGACGCTGACCGAAGTAGAAATCAAACAGTTCGCCACGCTCTGCGATGACCAGAATCCAGTACATCACGATGACGCCTATGCCGAGAAAACAAGGTTCGGCAAAATTATCGCAAGCGGCCCGCACTATTCGTCGCTCTTCGTCGCGATGACCGCCACGCATTTTTTCAAAACGAGATCTGGTGTGGGCTTGGAATTTAATCTGAAGTTTCTACGGCCGGTCTACGCCAACGTCGCGCTTAGCATGACCTGGACTGTCACGAAGATCGAACATAAAGTAAGTCTTGGTGGCGATATCGTGTCACTTACAGGAAGCATCACCGATCCCGCTGGCAATTCATTGCTGGCCGGCGAAGGCAAAATCTTACTCACGGAAAATCTTTAATTATGTCCACGGAATTACTGGTTGAGATTAACAACCATATCGCCGTCGTCACGCTAAACCGCCCGCAGGCGCTCAATTCGCTCTCGTTCAGCATGGTTATGGCGCTTGGGGAATTGCTGAAAAAATGGGAGAACGATGATTCGATTCACGCTGTTCTCGTGCGTGGCGCGGGCGAGAAAGCGTTTTGTGCAGGCGGTGATGTGCGTTTCATCTACGATTCGTACCAGTCCGGTGGTACCGAGCATCTCCAGTTTTTCAGCGAGGAGTATAAACTCGACCACCAAATCCATCGCTACCCTAAGCCCTACATCGCGCTGATGGATGGCATTGTCATGGGAGGCGGCATGGGGATCGCGCAGGGAGCGCAGTTCCGCATCGCAACCGATCGCACGCGCATGGCTATGCCGGAGACCGCAATCGGATTATTTCCCGACGTCGGCGCAAGCTATCTCTTGTCGCGTCTGGATGGCGCGATGGGAATCTATCTTGGGATTACCGGCACAGAGATTAGAGCACCGGATATCGTCGCCATCGGGCTCGGCGATATTTATCTAGACACTTACTCTGTCGTCGCACTCGACGACCGCCTAAAAGATATTGTGTGGTCCGACGATCACGATCGAGACATCGAAATGGCGCTGAACACGCTTGCGAGCGAACCCACCTCCCCCACAATTTTGGCGCCGTTAGCCGATGCGATCGACACCCACTTTAGCGAACCAACGTTGCCGGGAATCGTCGCGTCGCTAAAGAATGAATCGCAGCCTAGCCTCACCGATTGGGTGGCGCAAACCCTAGCCGGTCTCAATAAACGATCGCCGTTGATGATGTCCGTCACCCTCGAACAACTGCATCGCGGCCGCCGAATGGCCCTCGCCGATTGCTTCAGAATGGAACTTAATCTGGTGCACGCCTGTTTCGATCAAGGCGATTTTATCGAAGGCATACGGGCACTGATCGTGGAAAAAGATCAGCAACCGCGTTGGAATCCCCCGACCTTGAACGACGTTGTCCAAAGTGACATCGATGAATTTTTTGTACCGCGCTGGTCACCGCGTGAGCATCCACTAAACGCTCTTCGCTGATTCTATTCCGCCATCATCGATGCTCAAACGCGCCAGCATCGGGTCGAACACCCTGGGTTCTCGGTTGCCCATATAAAGCTACGGCAATACTTTTGGTGTCCATCGATAGGTGTCTAATCCGCTACCGCAACTTGCCAAGGATTCGGCGCCAAAAGGCAGCAGACCCCACGATCTACACCACGTGCCGGTGAAGGTTCGGCGACCCGCCGAGTCCTGTATGCCCAATCCGGCGTTATCGACAATAACATCCGCGACTCGGAAGGGGGCTGCCAAGAATTTCGAATCGTTCATGGTGATCGTGCAAGTACCGTTTCCAGCACAGGGCCCACTGAGCGACGAAATGAATCATCCAGTTATTTATTGGACACTAGTGTCGTGACCACCGCCTGATGAACGATCAACGCACGCGCTCCTTCACATAGCGGCCCGGTGCGGCTTCGATTTCCGGATGTGCGCTGCTCCCCAATTTTTTTCGCGCCGCGATCTCCTTGCCCGAATGCTTTTGCAGCCAGGCGCTGTAGTGGGGCCACCAGCTACCGTCGTTGGCGCGGGCGCTTGCCAGCCACTCGTCGGGGTTGTTGCTTAACTTGCCATCGATCCAATAGTTGCGCTTGTTTTTCGATACTGGATTGATCGGGCCGGTAATATGGCCGCCGCCGCCCAGGACGAAGTCGATCTTACCTCCCAGCAGGTTTACGCTCTCGTACCCCGATTTCCACGGCACCAAATGGTCGTCGACGGCGGCGAAAATATAGGTCGGCAAATCGATCTTGCGTAAATCTATCGGCGTGTTACACACGGTCATGGCGCCGGGCTTGATCAGCTTGTTTTCCATGTAACAGTCGCGCACGAAGGAGTAAAACATCGGGCCGGGCAGGTTGCTGTCGTCGGTGTTCCAGTAAAACAGGTCGAACGCGTCCGGTGTCTTGCCCTTCAGGTAATTGTTGACCACGAACGACCACACCAGGTCGTTGGCGCGCAGGCTGGAGAAAGTCCGGGTAAGCTCCTTGCCCGATACGACGCCGCCTTTGGCTAACACGCGGCGGCGCTCGGCCGGGAAAATGCGGCTGAGATAAACGCCGATCTCCCCCGGCTCGGCATAGTCCAGCATGGAGATAAGCTGGGTCATACTCGCCACCGGATGCTTACGCTTCGCGTCGAACACGGCCAGCGCACACGCGAGCAAGGCGCCGCCGACGCAGTACCCGAGCGCGTTGATTTTGTCTTGCTTAGTGATCGCACGCGTCACGTCGATCGCCTGCATGACGCCTTTTTCGACGTAGTCGTCCCAGGTGAGGTGTTGCAGCTCCGGCGAGATATTGCGCCAGGACAAGATAAAAACTGTGTAGCCCTGGGAAACGAAGTAACGCACGAAGGAACTCTCCGGCGTCAAGTCGAGGATGTAAAACTTGTTCACCACCGAGGGCACGATCAACAGGGGAATCTCGCGCACTTTATCGGTGGTCGGCTGGTACTGAATGAGCTGAATGAGATCGTTCTGGTAGACCACGGCGCCGGGCGTATTGCCCAGATTCTCGCCGACTTCGAACGCGGTATCGTCGGACAACGAGATGTGGCCCTTCTTGAGATCTTCCGCAAGATTTTTTAGCCCATCGGCGAAGTTCTGGCCCTGGGTTTCCTTGGCCAGCGCCAGCACTTCCGGGTTAGTCAACGCGTAGTTAGTGGGAGACATGGCGTCGGTAAAATGCTTGGTGAAGAACAGCATTTCTTGTTTCGTTTTATCCTCCAGGTTCGCCGATTCGACCGCTTCCAGCAACGCCTTGGAAGTGAGCAAATACGCCTGCTTGATGTAGTCGAACAGCGGATACTCCTGCCACTCCGGCGCATTGAAACGCCGATCGCTTTTCTGCGGCTCGGCAACGCGCTTGGTTTCATCGCCCGGCTTTCGCAGCCACATGCT
>JANNMV010000551.1:0-3380 GCA_031398205.1 Pseudomonadota bacterium
GAGGATCTTTCCGGCTACGCCGGGCGCATCTCCGATGTGCGCGATTTCCGAGAGCAGCACCACGAATTCATCACCACCCAAGCGACTAACCGTATCCGTGTTGCGCACGCAAGCCAACAGTCGTTCTGCCACGGATCGAAGCAGCCGGTCGCCAATCGGATGTCCGAGGGAGTCGTTGATGTATTTAAAAAGATACACATAAATAAACAATAAAGCGAACTGCTTTTTATGGCGACGAGCTAATGCAATTGCTTGGTCGATCCGGTCGTTCAGCAGCCTTCGGTTAGGCAAATCGGTAAGCGGGTCGTGCCGCGCGAGGTGAGACATCTTGATTTTCATTTCGCGCGAGTCGCTGACGTCGTGGAAAACAATGACAGCACCGGTAACCTGCCCAGTACGATCATGGATTGGCGCCGCGGAATCTTCAATGGCGATTTCCACACCATCGCGCCGAATCAGCACGCAGTCGCTGGCGAGTTTCTGCACTTTGTTGTGCTTGATTACAACCTCCACGGGATTTCGAACAATCGCTCGTGTAGTGCCGTCGATGATGTGAAACACCTCGGTAATCGGTCGGCCTGAGGCTTCCGCGTGCGACCAGCCGGTCATTTTTTCGGCCACCAGATTAAGATAGGTGACGTTGCCCGAATTGTCGGTGCTAAGCACGGCGTCGCCGATGGAGTTGAGTGTAACTTCGGCGCGTTCCCGCTCAGCAAAAAGCGCGTCTTCGACGGTTCTACGCGTGATTGCGTTGCATAGTGCTCGCGGCAGAGTATGGCCGTTGACATAATCCTTCAGCAGGTAATCGTCCGCGCCGTGCTGTACAGCTTGCCGAACGAGATCTTCATCGTCGGCGCCACCCAGAACCAGAACCGGGATCTGGGGCACGGCGGGGTGGAGCTTGTCCAACGTGTCGATCCCTTCGCCATTCGCCAGCGAGAGATCCAACAGGACTGCATCGATTCCACCTTCGCTTAGTCGTTTAATGCCATCCGGCAAATTGCCCGCCCACTCGAAGTCGAATGGGTCGATTTTCTTATCGGCAAGGACTTTTCGGATGGTCGCCATGTAGGCTTGATCCGTCGTAATGAGCAATACGGTTTTGTTTTCAGTGTTCATCGTGGGGAAAGTTATTATGGGTCGAACAATTTGCGCAGTGCCGGACCGCGAGCGTTGTGGCACGAAATGAACACGCAAGTTTCGTGCCGAATGAGTTTAGTCGTTTGCATGCAGCCTAAGCGGGTGTGCGCGTCTTTCTCCGCGACGAATCGGTAAACATTGCCGATTCCTGCGCAAGCCTTACATGAACGGTGGCATTGGCGTCATGCGCGTGCCATGGATAATCCATGCTGTCAAAGCACGACTTATTATTGTGCAGGTGTAAGAAAAACGAGGTAGCATAAATGAGTTGCGTATACGGGGCAGGCAACCGAAGGCGCCTCCGTCGAACCGCATCATCTTTACGTCATTCCGCGCAACATCAGTATGCGGATTGCCCGGGGCCGCTAACCTCGCGGCAACGGGACGAAACCGCTGGTTCGCCCATGCCCAACTCGGACGGGGAAATCTCGCCTTGATGGCGCACATAGAACGAGAATCCCGTTGGCGCCAATGCTCGAGCGAGCGCCAATGATAGATAGCAGCGTTGCTTTGTAATCTTTTGAATGGTCGACTAGTCCTGCGCCACGGTATGAAAAGAAAGCCGATTTGGATCGCCCTGATTAGCAGCGTAGTTACGCTGTGCGCGATGCTACTGCTGATGAACTTCGCCACCGGCGAAAAAAGAATTGAACGGCAGCTAGAGCGGCGTTACGATATTGACGATCCACAATTCGTACGCTCGATGAGTTCGCTCCTCGGTCCGTCATTGTTGGCAGGCAACAATGTCAAGGTGCTCGTCAATGGCGACCAAATCTTCCCGGCTATGCTCGCCGCGATTCGTGGCGCCGAGCGTACCATTACATTCGAAACCTACATTTACTGGTCAGAGTCGATCGGTCAGGAGTTTGCTGACGCCTTAAGCGAACGCGCGCGCGCCGGCATCAAGGTTCATGTATTGCTCGATTGGATCGGCAGTGTGAAGATGGAGCAGCGCTACCTCGATGAGATGAAACAAGCGGGGGTCTCGATCGAGCGTTACCACGAGCCGCATTGGAGTCATCTAGCGCGGCTAAATAATCGCACCCACCGCAAAGTGTTGGTTATAGACGGCCGCGTTGGCTTTACCGGCGGGGTCGGCATCGCCGACCAATGGCGCGGCGACGCGCAAGATCCCACGCAATGGCGCGACACGCACTTTCGCGTCGAGGGGCCCGTCGTGGCGCAGATGCAGGCGGTGTTCCTGGACAATTGGATCAAGGCCCAGGGCACAGTGCTGCACGATGAACTTTACTTTCCGCACCTTGAGCCGCGTGGTGAGATGGTCGCGCAGATGTTCAGTAGCTCCCCCAGCGGCGGCAGTGAAAGCATGCAGTTAATGTATATGATGGCGATCACTTCAGCGCGCAGCACTATTCATCTATCAAGCTCGTATTTCGTGCCCGATCGACTGACCACCGCGGCGCTCGTGACGGCAGCGAAACGGGGTGTGAAAATTCGCATCATCTTGCCGGGCGAGCACATCGACACCGAAATCGTACGTAAAGCTTCACGCGCAGGCTGGGGTGATTTGCTGCAAGCGGGAGTAAAAATTGCAGAGTTCGCGCCGACGATGTACCACTGCAAAGTGCTGGTGGTGGACTCGTTGTTGGTGTCGGTGGGTTCGACCAATTTCGACAACCGCTCATTTCGGATCAACGATGAGGCCAATCTCAATGTGCTCGACGCCGGGTTTGCGAAACAACAAGTTGCGATCTTCGAGACGGACTGGACATTGGCGCGTCCGGTTACCTATGAGCAGTGGTTACACCGACCCTGGCAGGATAAACTACTCGAGCGACTGGCCGCATTGTTAAAGATGCAACTCTAACGCGAGAAAAATAAACTGCGTAGCGCGTGGAGCAAGAGTAGTTTGTTATTGCTGCTTTGATAATCCGCGCAAGAATCCCGTGATTTCTGCCCCGCCGAGCCGCATCGCCGAAGTAGGACGCACGTGGAGCTACGCAACCGCGGTTAGGGTCGATCGAACGGTTTACGGCTCGCGACGCTGCTGACCAGAATATTTGTGCTGATAAGGTGAATGCTTTGTTGAAAAATTTTCCTATTGTTTGCGTCGGTGGTTCGGCGGGTGGCCTTGACGCCTATATCCGGTTGCTGAAAAATCTTCCGGCTGACATGGGTGTTGCTATCGTAATCGTGAATCACATGACGATGGTGCCGACCCAACTACATGACATTCTTCCGCGCTTTACAACAATGCCAGTTGAACTTATCACTGACAG
>JANNMV010000566.1:0-3169 GCA_031398205.1 Pseudomonadota bacterium
GGATGAGTGCGAGGCCACGGCGCACGGTTGCCCACGCCCGCAACAAAGGCATACTGTTCTCGCGGCCCAGTCGGTCGCATTCGTCGGCACGTTTGCGTACTTCCTCAAGCTCACCACGGTATTCAAATACTTCGGCGCCCACATAGGCATGCAAACCAGTAGGGTAGATCAAGGCGCTACGCTGGTGACCCGAGCCGGCGTAGGGTGGATCAAGCGTGGCATAGATGCAACGGCTGCCACTAGAAGCGGATTCACCATCAATTGAAAAATGGTGGATCCGTCCCGATGGGACTTGATCCACATTTATTGTTGTTATCGTCGCGCGCAACCATCACGCCAACTCCTCAAGCAGCGCTTTAGCTTCGATCAAGTCTTTCGTGTCGAAGCCTTCAGTGAACCAGTCGTAAACCGGCTTCAATAGATCCAGTGCCTCCTTGCGTTTGCCTTGTGATCGCCACAAACCGGCCAATGAGTAAGCAACGCGTAGTTCCAGCCACCGATTGTCATGGGATCGCGCCGCGGCTAGCGCTTCATTCAACCAGTACTCAGCGGTTGCTGTTTCCGCGTTGGTATCGAGTTGTTCAGCGATCCCGCGCGCGTGCAGTACCCACGGCAGGTGCAAGATTTCGCCGGTTTCGTGGCAGCTCTGGATCCCTAGATCCGCCTGGCGCCGCGCATCGGCAAAGCGACCCAGGTGCGCGAGCGCGTTCGCTTGCCATGCGCGAATCCAGGCGCTTCCGGTTTGCTGGCCCATCGCTTGAAAGATTTGACTCGTTTGGTTTAGATTGGCAAGCCCGCGATCGTAGTAACCTTGCCGCACAAGCGCGACGCCTTCGCCGAAGATAGCCCACGCCCTCCAATGGGGCAAATTCTGCAACTCAGTCAATTCGATGCAACGCTTGCACAGGCGAATGGCGTCCTCGCACTCACCCATTTCCGCCAAGACGAGGCTCGCAAAACTAAGCGCCATCGCTAAGCTGAAAGGATGAGCGATGGCTTCCGAGTGAGCGATGCTTAGTTGTGAATAGTGGCGGGCTTCGTTCGCGCGACCTGACCATAAACGAATCATCCCGATAAAAGAGGATGTTGAGGTCTTGAGGTCCTGGCCTATGGCGTACACGAATTGACCATGCCGCTCGGTCTGGTACTTTTCCATCACAAACTCGAGTAGCCGGTAGCCGCGGGCAAATTGTGCTACGTTGTTGAGCGCCGTACCTAGACAAAAATAGGCAAACACCATTCGATCGATTTCACCGGTTTTTTCAGCGAGCGCGGTTAGCCTTTCGTATGTCGCAAGGGCCTTGGGTAAATTTCCGCGAACCCAGGCATGAACACCGATCGCCCACAATGCAATATCGAGCGTATTTGTATCAGTGACGTGGTCGAGCACCGCCTCAACCCGCGCGAGCATTCGAGCGGCTGACTCGGAAGCGTAGCCTTCTATGGCAAAGCGGCAGAATGCACCGGTGACCAACAGCGAGACCTCGACATTCGCTCGCACCGCATCCGCCAAAAGCGTGACAATTGCCAGCGCTGAATCGACATGGCTTTGTGCTTCGCGGTACCGCGTGCCCTTGGCGGCGAGCCTGGCAGCCGCCAGCCACTTCGGCACGGCCTCATCGATTAATCCCGCTTGCGTCAAATGGAGCGCCAGTAACTCGGGCTTAGACTGAATATGCTCAGCGAACCGAGCCTGCAGTACCCGCGCGATATCCTGGTGTATGGTTTTACGGCGGCTCTTAAGCAAACTCTGGTAGGCGGCGTCTTGCACCAATGCATGTTTGAAAGTGTAGGCCGCTTGCGCGGTATGGCCATGCCGCCCCACGAGGCCACTCTCCACCAGCCGTTGCGCATCGCGCTCGAGATCGGCCGAGGAATGCGGCGACACCGCAGCGAGGATCTCGTGGCTGAACTCTCGTCCGATACAAGCACCGATCTGCGCGATCTCTTTGGTGGAGCCTAACCGATCGAGGCGCGCCATGAGTGAATCTTGCAGGCTGGCGGGAATAGCCAGCGCTGGGAGCGTACCATTGATCGTATAGCGATCGTTGTGTTCTGTCAGAAATCCAGATTCCAAAATATTCCTAGTCAGTTCTTCGACGTACAACGGTACGCCGTCGGTCTTGTTCAGGATCTGCTCGAGCAGCTCAGCGGGCAGTGCCTTACCGCCGCCTAGCTTGGACACAATCGCGCTGCTTTGCGCGCGCGTGAGCTTCGATAGGTTCAATGCCAGGACGTGTCCGTGTTGCGACCAGCGTGACTGGAACTCCGGCCGATGGGTAAGCACGATCAGCAGCGGGATGGTTCTGACTCGGTCGATCAACAGTTCGAGCACTTCGAGACTGGTGGGATCGGCCCAGTGCAGGTCTTCGAACAGCATCACCGTGGGTTGCTTTCTGGCTGCGGCTTCGGTGAGATCGACCAATGAGCGCAGCGTCTCGTCCTTGAACTTCTGCGGCGTTATCGGCAGCGCGCCGTAGCGTTCCTCGCAGGGGATGGACAACATCGAGGCGATGAAGCGCACGTCTTCGATCGGGCGCCCGTATTGCGCGACCATCAGCGCTTCAAGCTTGTCGAGCTTGGAATCGACTGGCTCGTCGCGTGCAAATTTGAGCACGCGTTCGAAGTTGTCGATGCTCGGGTAGAACGCACTGTTGATGTAGTAAGGCGAGCACTGAAAGCGCAGCGTACCCACACTTTGGTCTTCTAACCGCTCGCGCAGCGCACTCAAGATACGGCTCTTGCCGATGCCGGGCTCACCCGACAACAGCACGACTTGGCCTTCGCCGTCCTGCGCCAGCGCCCAGCGCTCCATGAGTAGCCCGATCTCCTGCTCACGCCCGACCAATGGTGTGACCTGAGCGCCATGGCTTGCTTCAAAGCGGCTCGCTGCTTCACTCACTGCCATTACGCGCCAGGCGTGAACCGGCTCGCTGATTCCCTTCAGTTCATGTTCGCCCAAGTCTGAAAGCTCGAATGCATTACCGACTAATCGACGCGTCGAAGATGCAATGACGATTTGATCGGCAGCGGCTAAACCTTGCAGCCGAGCAGCGAGATTAGGCGTGGAACCAATCGCTAACTTCGACTGTTCGCCCACACCCGCTTGTTCACCGACGACGACGGGGCCGGTAGCGATGCCGATGCGCACCGATAGTGTCTCGGAAGT
>JANNMV010000580.1:0-2649 GCA_031398205.1 Pseudomonadota bacterium
AATTCTTGCCGGGGCGATACTGATGTCAAGGATACCGTTTTCATGGCGATTTTCTGCGACGGGGAAGGTGGCGATTGCGCCGTCCTCGCCGCGTGCTAGTACAACCGAAACCTCAAGCTTGAGCGGCAGCAATTGTTCCAACACGCAAGGCACGGCGCGCCACGACAAAAAAGTTTCTCGCAGGGCTTCCAAGCTTGAGACGCGCGCTTGGCCCTTGCCGTCGTAGCCGAAGCGTGCGGTTTTTAGGATCGCTGGAAATTGAAGCGCGCGTCCCGCTGTTTCGATATCGGCTTGGCTTTGGATAATCGCAAACGGCCCCACGGGAAAACCATTTTCCGCGAAGAAAGTTTTCTCGCGCATGCGATCTTGTGCAATTGCGACGGCGTTCGCGCCCGGACGAACGGGAACCCGTTGTTCCAGCCACGCGAGGCTATCGGCCGGTGGATTTTCGAATTCCGTTGTGACCGCCTCGCAACGCTTTGCCAATTGTTCAAGCGCGGATGGATCGTGAAAATCAGCACACAAATGTTCCGTCGCGAAATGCGCGGCGGGGCTGAGCGGATCGGGATCGAGCACGATGACGTCGTATCCCATGGTGCGCGCGGCGGCGGTGAACATGCGCCCGAGTTGCCCGCCGCCGAGCAAGCCGAGCGTGCTGCCGGGTAGGATCACTTTTTATTCGGGTCGGGTGGGAGGGTCATCGCATGTACCGCCTCGACTTGTTTTGCGCGGAAGGCCGTCAATTTTTTCGCGAGTTCGGGATCATGCAACGCCAACAACGCGATCGCGAATAGGCCCGCATTCGCGGCGCCAGCTTCACCAATGGCGAAGGTCGCGACCGGCACGCCTTTGGGCATCTGCACGATGGAGTAAAGCGAATCTTCACCGCGCAGATATTTCGACGGCACTGGCACGCCGAGCACGGGCAGGATTGTTTTTGCAGCGAGCATGCCTGGGAGGTGCGCCGCGCCTCCCGCTCCGGCAATGATGGCCTGGAGGCCGCGCCCGATGGCGCTCTCGGCGTAGGCGAACATTTCATCCGGCGTGCGATGGGCGGAGACGACCTTGGTTTCAAATTGGACGCCGAAGGCTTCCAATTGTTGCACGGCGTGTTGCATGGTTTCCCAATCGCTGCTGCTGCCCATTACGACGCCGATGAGGGGTTTTGTCATTGCTCAGTTTTTCCTGTTCAAATTAAACCAGGTCTTTCGCATCGGAGACATGGGTACGATACGCATCAAAAATATGCCGCAACGCATCGGCCATATTCACTTTGGGTGACCAGTTCAATTCGCTTTGCGTGTTGCCGATGTGGGGCACGCGGTTTTGCACGTCTTGGTAACCTTTGCCGTAGTAGTCAGAGGCGGTTGTTTCGACAATTTTTACTTTCGCTGCGCTGTCCTTGTACTCCGGATACTCACGGGCCAGCGTCAGCATCATTTCCGCGAGCTCTTTCACTGAAAAATTGTTCGCCGGATTGCCGATGTTATAGATTTTTCCTCGAGCGATGCCGTTTGGGTTGTCGATGATTTTCATCAATGCATCGACGCCATCATCGATGTAAGTGAAAGCGCGTTTTTGCGTGCCGCCGTCCACCAATTGGATCGGCTCGCCGCGCACGATGTGGCCGAAAAATTGCGTGATGACACGCGAACTGCCTTCCTTCGCCGTGTGAATCGAATCCAGGCCGGCACCGATCCAGTTGAAGGGGCGAAACAGGGTGAAATCCAAATTGTGTTGCGCGCCGTAGGCCCAGATGACGCGATCCATCAATTGTTTCGAGCAGGCGTAAATCCAGCGTTGTTTGTCGATCGGACCGTACACCAGCGCCGACGCATAGGGATCAAATTCAGCGTCGGTGCTCATGCCATACACTTCCGACGTCGAAGGAAACAAAATGCGTTTGCCGTATTTGACGCAGGCGCGGACGATTGGAAGATTCGCTTCAAAATCCAGTTCGAAAACCCGCAGCGGTTCCTTCACATATGTTGCCGGGGTGGCGATCGCGACCAACGGCAGCACGACATCGCTTTTCTTAATGTTGTACTCGATCCATTCCTTATTGATCGTAATGTCGCCTTCGGTGAAGTGAAAGCGCGGGTGATCCAGCATGTCGGCAACGCGCTCGCTTTGCATGTCCAACCCGTGCACCTGCCAATCGGTGTCCGCCAAAATCCGTTTGGATAAATGATGGCCAATAAAGCCGTTAACACCGAGGATGAGGATTCTTTTCACGTGGGCTCGAAAGGTATTTTTTGAGCGAGGGATTGTACGCCGAAAAGCGCATAAAACCTATCGGCAGTCACCGCTTCACCCTCAATTTCCAAGCGTAACAGTTCCAATAAAGCACCGTCGCCGCACACCGCATGGAGCCTGCCTCGCAGCACTATAATGCCTGGCGAGGCAATATCCAGGGGCTGGCCTGGGGCCATGCGCCTCTCGGCTATGTGCTTAGTGCCAAGAAGTTTGATTCGCCGACCCTGAAGATCGAAAAAAGCACCGGGGTAAGGGGGGGCAACGCCGCGCACGAGATTGTGAATATTGGCTGCTGAATCGTTCCAGTCGATGCGTCCGTCTTCCGGCTTACGAGCGCCGAAGTAGCTGCCTTGCGACAAATCCTGGGATCGCCCGATTCGCTCGAAGCGCAAC
>JANNMV010000586.1:0-6468 GCA_031398205.1 Pseudomonadota bacterium
GCCGATAAAATCGCGACCTTTGGGTTACTAATGCCGAGGACGTGAGTGAGGTCGATCGCGTTTTGCACGATATCGCGTTTATCCATCAACGTCGGATTGATATTAATCGCGGCATCGGTGAGAAACAACGGGCGCGGGTAATTGGGTACGTCCAAGATGTAGACGTGGCTCATACGCCGCCCGGTGCGCAGGCCGGTTTCGCGTGCCACCACTTCAGCCATCAATTCGTCGGTATGCAAGCTACCCTTCATGAGCGCTTCCGCGCTGCCCTCACGCACCAGCGCGACCGCCTTTGCCGCTGCCTCGTGGCTGTGGGCCGCGGACACCGATTCATAAGCTGAAAGATCAAAACCAAGCGCGCCGGCGAGCGTTCGAAGTTTTGTTTCCGGCGCGACGAATATCGGGATGATCAATCCCGCATTGGCTGCTTCAACGGCGCCGCTCAGGGATTCTTTATCGCACGGGTGAACGACCACGGTGACAACCGGTTCAAGTCCGGTCGCAAGCGCCAACAAGTGGTGGTAGCCCGCGCGCTGCGCTTGCAGCGGAATGTGAGCAATGCGATCAACTTCCGTGTCTTGGCCAATAAATTGTTTAGGCATGAAAAGCGCTACCTTATGACGATGACGCGGTGACGATTGGGCGGCTGTGCCAGCACTTATCGGGCATCGATCAGGCCGAGTAACATACCTTCGACGCGATCGAACTCATGGGATTTGTCCAATATGGCGTGGGCGCCATGACGCAAGGCCTGCGGCGATGAGCTTAAATACCTCAAATTCTTTGTCCGATAGTAGTTCGTGCGGTGCGTGTTGGGAGTCTGTGCCAATTTCGCCCAACAACTTTTCCGCCATGGCCGGGCTGACATACTTGCCACCGACGACCACTTTTCGGATTGCCTGAACGAGCAGTTCCGGTGCGCTTTCCTTGGTGAGGTAGCCGGACGCACCTTGCTTGAGCACGCGAACCGCGTATTGATCTTCCGGATAGGTGCTCAAAACCAGAACGCGGACTTTTGGCAACTCGTCGCGTATCATTTTTAGCAACTCGACGCCGGTCTTGCCGGGTAGGGAGAGATCGAGTAGCACCAAATCGCATGGGCGCTTGCGCAGCAACGCCATGGCATCTGGCGCGTTGCCGGCTTCGGCGATCACGTCAAGATCGTCCGCCTTCGCCAGAATGAATTTCAGACCTTCTCGGACGACCGCGTGATCATCGACAATCAGAATGTTCAACTTATTCGGCGACCTAGCCATTAACGTTTTTTTTCCGAGAGAGCCGCGCGTTACCGAAGCGGCAAACGTACCAATATTAATGTTCCGAGGCCGCGGGCGCTGTTCACGGACATATGGCCACCCTGGGATCGAGCGCGCACGTACATGCCCATAATACCCCAGTGCCCTTCTTTGGCGCGATCGATTTCGACTGCCCCGTTGCCATCGTCTTCGATTTCCACGACGACGTCGTCGCCCTCGCGATAAATCTGAACGCCGACGCGAGTCGCCTCGGCGTGGCGCCAAATATTGGTGAGCGCCTCCTGTAGGATTCGGAGCAGTGCCGTGGTTCTTGGCGCAGGCAATTCTTCCGCCAAGAGATCATCGGCAATATCGACTCGATGGGCGATTCCGGCGCGCTGCGCAATTTCACCGGTCTGCCATTCGATGGCTACCCACACGCCGAGGTTGTCCAGTATGCTGGGGCGTAGATCGTTGATGATTCTGCGTGTCGTTGACACCGCCGCATCCATGAGATTGATCGAGGGCAGTCTTTCCTCCAGGGCAATGGCATCACAACTATAGGTTTGGCTATCGATGCCGTCGAATCCGAGCAGTTCACCGTTCATGCGAAAGCTGGTGACATGATCGCCCAGCAGAAGCCGCGGCTCGAACAAACGCCGCAGCCGTCGGCGACGGATCCACCAATTGCGGTGGAGTCGTCGGCTTCGGTACGGCGGCTTAAGCACTCGTCAAAACTCATGGCGTTCTCCTGAAAGTAACAAAGCAGTCGCGGCGTTTCGTATTGGATTGTTCATCTGCGTTGAGTCAGATATTGCGCCTTGTCATGTGGTCGCAATATCGGACATACGCTACTTGTTTGGTCAGATTGTTTACTTTCGCGTGTCAGAATGTTCTGACACGCTCGACGCCGACTCGGTTCGGCTTTCTAAGCGGCGAGTCGTTTTTAGGTCGGACAGCCGTCGTTTTATTTGGGACCGAAAGTGTTTTATGAATCGGTTTGACCTAGATCAATAGTCGAACCAGCAGCCGGCGCTATGGTGAATGTGGAACACGATATCAGCGTGCAATAAGGAGCCAGGGCGTGAAACAGAATGAGCATAAAGCAGCGATCCTAAACTTGATGGTTGGGTGGGCAACGACGCTGGGAATCTTACTCGGGGCGTCATTTGTACTCACCCTTATCGCCACCGATGCGGCGGCAGAGCCAGTGCCGGGCAGCTATCGCGTAGTCGGCGATAGGGTGGATCAAGCGACCTTTCTCGGCTGGAGGGTATTCCATACGACCTGTTATACCTGCCATGGTGTCGACGCCGTCGGCACCGATGTCGCGCCCAGCTTGGTGGAGCGGGTAAAGTTATTGTCGCCACGGGAATTCGCCTTTAAGGTGCTGACGCGTTATCGTATTGTCGTGCCCTCGTCGGAAGCGGGCTTTGATGATCAAAGCGCCGTGCGCGAAGCCATTATCGAGGAGGTTGTGAAACAGGAACGAGGGAAAAAGGGCCAGATCTTAATGCCGCGCTGGGAAACCAACCGCGGCGTCAGGCCGCACGTGCTCGATCTTTACGCCTATTTGTCGGCCCGCGCCGATGGCGCATTGGGCCCGGGTCGGCCCAAACGCTTCAAGCAAAAGTAAGCGGCGCGCGCATTAATGTAGATCAGGGTGCGTAAATTATTGCGGTCATTGGAACAACCAGGGCGCAATGAGATCGCCTGGCGCCGGGCTGAAAGCCTTATGGAGATTGCCTCTTGAGGCATGTGTGGCCAGGCCGCAGTATCCAGGCGGCTCCTGGCATGGCGGTCAAAAAATACGCTATGTGGGTTCGCGCACACAGTCGACGAAATACTCGACGCGGCCCGCCTCATTTTGTTCCACCAGCCCGTGAATGTCGGTCTCGAATCCGGGGAACGCGGCATTGAATTGGCGCGCGAATTGCAGATACTTGACGATCACCGAGTTGACGCGCTCGCCAGGAATCAACAGCGGAATGCCGGGCGGGTAGGGCGTTAGCAGAATGCTCGTTACGCGTCCGTTGAGCTGGTCGATCGGCACGCGGTCAACTTCGCGATGGGCCAATTTTGCGAATGCGTCCGCCGGACGCATCGCCGGTTCCATCGGCGAGATATACATTTCCGTGGTGAGGCGGGCAATGTCGTTGTCGCCATACGCGGCATGAATGCGCGCGCATAAATCTTTCAATCCGACTTTTTCGTATTGCGGATACGCGGCGACAAATTCCGGCATCACGCGCCACAACGGCTGGTTGGTATCGTGGTCGACTTTAAATTGGTGCAGCTCGGTGACGAGCGTGTTCCAGCGGCCCTTGGTGATGCCAATGGTGAACATCACAAAGAAAGAATAGAGCCCGGTTTTCTCAACCACGACGCCATGTTCGGCCAAGTATTTTGTCACCACGGCGGCGGGAATGCCCGTGTCGGCAAAGCTGCCGTCAACGTCCAATCCGGGCGTGATAATCGTCGCCTTGATCGGATCGAGCATATTGAAGCCTTCGACCACGTTGCTGAAGCCATGCCAGCTTTCGCCGGGATGCAGCATCCAATCGTCGCGATGGCCGATGCCCTCCGCCGCGAGTTTTTCCGGGCCCCACACTTTGAACCACCATGAGTCGCCGTATTCCTCGTCGACCTGGCGCATGGCGCGACGAAAATCCAGTGCTTCGGTAATCGATTCTTCCACTAACGCGGTACCGCCAGGCGGCTCCATCATCGCGGCGGCGACATCGCACGAGGCGATGATGGCGTATTGCGGGGACGTCGAAACGTGCATCAAATACGCCTCGTTAAAAATGTGGCGATCGAGTTGGCGCGACTGGCTTTCTTGCACCAGAATCTGCGAGGCTTGCGACAGGCCCGCGAGCATTTTGTGTGTGGATTGGGTGGCGAACACCATCGCATCTTGCGAGCGCGGTCGATCCTTGCCGATGGCGTGCATGCCGCTATAAAACTCATGAAAAACCGCGTGGGGTAGCCACGCCTCGTCAAACAATAGCGTATCGATGGAATCGCCGAGCAGCGATTTAATGCGATCGACGTTGTACAGCACGCCGTCGTAAGTGCTTTGCGTCAACGTCAATATGCGCGGCTTGGTTTTCAGGTTGGCGGCGAACGGATTGGCGTCGATGCGGCGCTGGATATTCTCCGGGTGAAATTCCGTCTCCGGAATCGGGCCGATAATGCCGTAGTGATTGCGCGTCGGCGGCAGAAAAATCGGGATCGCACCGGTCATCGTGATGGCGTGCAAAATCGATTTGTGGCAATTGCGATCGACAATGACGATGTCGTTCGGCGCGACGGTGGCGTGCCACACGATTTTGTTCGACGTCGACGTGCCGTTGGTGACAAAGAACAAATGATCGGCGCCAAAAATACGTGCCGCATTGTGTTCGGAGGCCGCGACGGGGCCCGAATGATCCAGCAGTTGGCCGAGCTCGTCGACGGAATTGCACACGTCGGCGCGCAGCATGTTCTCGCCGAAGAATTGATGGAACATTTGCCCCACTGGGCTTTTCAGAAATGCCACGCCGCCGCTGTGGCCGGGGCAATGCCACGAATAACTGCCATCCTGCGCGTAGTTGGTGAGCGCTTTGAAGAACGGCGGCGCGAGGCTTTTTAGATAACTGCGTGCTTCACGGATGACATAGCGCGCGACGAATTCCGGCGTGTCCTCGAACATATGAATAAAGCCGTGTAACTCGCGCAACACATCGTTCGGCAAATGCCGCGTGGTGCGCGTTTCGCCAAACAGAAAAATCGGCACGTTAGCATTGCGCCAGCGAATCTCCTCGACAAAGCGACGAATCGCTTTGACCGCATCGGTGCCCGTACCATTGGATTCGAACTCTTCATCGTCCACCGAAAGCACGAAGCCGGATGCCCGGCTCGCTTGCTGAGCGAACATCGCCGTATCGCGAAAACTCGTCACCCCCAGGACTTCCGTACCTTCTTTTTCAATGGCTTGCGCCAGGGCACGGATACCCAGCCCGCTGGCGTTATCGGAACGAAAATCTTCATCAATAATGACGATGGGGAAATTAAATCGCAAAGCATTCTCCTGAAGGTGAACCGTGCAGCCTAAAGCACGAATTCTAACAGGCCGCTTAGAATAAACCATGGGTTGGCTGTATGCAAAACGGGTCAATGAAAATCGCGTCGCACTTGGATTGCCGCGCCGATGCGTCTTGGACGTGGCGACGGACTTTCCAGAAAATCGGCTAGTGGCTATTGATTGGGAGCGTCAACTTTGCGGATGTGTCGCGCCGCGCTTCCTCAGCCAGTGTTTGAGCAAAATTATTCCCGCCGTGGCGGAGACGGTGGAGCCGATCAGTACGCCAAGCCGAACGGATCGTTGATAATCGGCTCCGGCATACTCAAATGCGAGTGATCCGATAAATAAACTCATCCCCTCGTTAATCCAGTGCAACAAGGGTTTGTGAATAATTGAGTTTCCCGCTAAGCGGATATCGAGATCGGCTAGAAGAAAATTGTCATAGTGTTGACTGAGGGCAGAATTGCTTACGGCCAGTGATGCAACCGTCGCGCCAAGCAGAACAAGCCCTGCCAGTGAATTTGAATCAAAGGCACGTTGGCTTGCGGATTGAGATCGGTTCATAGCTTTATGTGATTCGACTTTTGGGCGCAACTGGTTGGAGGTCACAAATAATTCCGTCAGTCGCCAGCCCAAGTCGAACCAAGCGGGGACGTAATAAAACTAGTGTGATGCTTAGTAATTGAGCTGCAAAAAATGCCGGTTATTTTGTTTGGCTAGGTGCGTGGATGCCGCATAGTGCGCTCTACGCAACGACGAGTAACAGCGTGGACCCGAGGCGAGCGTCCCAGACGAAGAAGGCACATTTGTGTTCCACTCGTTGTGAAGCACTACACTAGGTACGACAACGTGAAAATGAAAATATTAGATCAGAGCAAGCGTGCTAGCGCGAGTTCCAGGAGATGACGACCAGGCGTATAAAGATGGGCGCCAGAGCCAATGTGTGACGTATTGCTCCGATTGGTTGGCGAAGCACCGATCACGGGATTGCCAAAGCGCGCCGTCCTCAACCGGACGGGGCGCGCCAGATTTAGCGACTTTTAATTAACCACAAGCACTTGATCAATGCCATGCATGACGCCATTACTTGCTAGGATGTTGGGGACGATCACTTTGGCGTTCTCTACCTTCAATTGATGACGCCGATTCGCGTCAATATCCAATGCT
>JANNMV010000592.1:0-3729 GCA_031398205.1 Pseudomonadota bacterium
CCTCGAACTCGATCCCGGCCTGCCAAAAATCAACGGCGACGTAAAGCTACTGCGCCAGGTGCTGCATAACCTGATTCAAAACGCGCTGGATGCCTTGGCCGAAGTGAGCAATCCGAGCGTACTGATCAAGACCGAGCAAAACGATTCCGGCATTCGTCTGTCGATATCCGACAATGGCAGCGGTTTTTCCGAAGCGCTGTTATCGCGCGTGTTCGAGCCCTACGTCACCACCAAACCCAAGGGCACGGGCCTCGGCCTGGCCATCGTAAAACGCATTATCGAAGAGCACCACGGCCGCATTCAAGTGGCCAATAGGCAGCCGCGCGGAGCCAATGTGAGCATCCAGTTACCGCTGGCCAAAGCCGCGTAGTGTGCGCGGCTGGAACGCGATTTCGTTGGGATTCGCGTAGCTTTCTCGCTACGCCTTCGCATTCCGGTGTACTATTTCGCCGTTTACAGGTGTTTCAGGGGCACGGCGCCCCGAGCAATAATTGTTAAAAAATGGGTAACCAAATACTTGTCGTCGACGATGAAGTCGGCATCCGTGAGTTGTTGTCGGAGATCTTGGTCGACGAGGGCTATGAGGTAAAGCTGGCGGAAAACGCCACGGCGGCACGCGCCTTGCGGCGCGCAGCGCGTCCCGATCTGGTGCTGCTGGATATTTGGATGCCCGATACCGACGGCATCAGCCTACTCAAAGAATGGTCGGCGGCGGGTTTGTTAACCATGCCGGTGGTGATGATGTCGGGCCACGGCACCATCGATACGGCGGTCGAGGCCACGCGCGTCGGCGCCTTCGATTTTCTTGAAAAACCCATCGCCCTGCCCAAGCTGCTCGCCGCCGTGGAACGCGCTTTGTTGCGCGGCCAAGGTTTCGCGCGCACCGGCATGGAGCTCGGCAACCTCGGCAAGTCGCAAATCATATTGGATCTGAAAAAGCGCTTGGAACAAATCGCCAACCGCAAATTTCCCGTGTTGCTGGTCGGCGAAAAAGGCTGCGGCGTCGAGATTTGCGCACGCTATTTGCAGCAGTCGAACGCCGCTTGGTCAGCGCCGGATAACACGGCGTGGCTGACGGAAAATCCATTTGCCATTTTGAACGACGTGCGCGACGGCATTTTGTTTCTACAGGAAGTCGCCGAATTGACGCGCGGCGAACAACGCGGCCTGCAGCATCTCATCGGCAAGATCGACAAAAACAATGTGCGGCTGGTCTGCGCTACATCCAAACCGTTGCCCGGCTTGGTGCAGCAAGATAAATTCGATGGCGACCTGGCCGCGAAATTGAGCATCATTACCGTGCCCGTGCCGGCGCTGCGTGAGCATGCGGACGATATTATCGACATCGCCAGCATGATGTTGGCGCAGTTGGTCGAGGCGAAAGATGTGCCGCTGTGCCATTTTTCCAGCGGCGCGTTGAACGCGTTGCGCAATCTGGAATGGCCTGGCAATTTGCCCGCCCTCGCCAATGCGGTCAAGACCTTGGCGTTGACCGGACTCGCGCCGGAAATCGGCGCCGAGGATGTCGCGCGCATTGCGCCACAGTTCTCGCCAACGGAAACGCCGGCGCAAATGCTGGCCCAAGCGCTGCCGCTGGACCTGCCGTTGCGCGAGGCGCGCGACGTGTTCGAGAAAATTTATTTCGAACATCACATCCGGCTCGAGAATGGCAATATGTCGCGGGTCGCGGATAAAGTCGGGTTGGAGCGCACCCACTTGTATCGCAAGCTCAAGCAGCTCGGCATTCGACCGAGCCATCAAAATCGAATTGAAGAAGTATAGATTGACCACCCTTCCACGAGGCGCACGGAGCTTGCTTCGTGGCGCAATGGATCTGGAGAGCCGCATGGCCATTGGCTTTACAGGCATGACTCTAAAACACGCCGGATAACCCCAATCTTGCCCACCCACCTGCTTCGCCGCGCTCGCAATTTTTTCTTCGGTCCTCCGCGTGATCCGATGAATCCGGAAACGCGCCGCCACATCGCGTTGATCGCATTCTTCGCCTGGGTTGGCTTGGGTGCGGACGGCCTGTCCTCCGCCGCCTACGGCCCCGAACTCGGTTTCCTTGCGCTCGGCGGTCACGCGCATTTCGGGCTGTACTTGGCGCTCGCCACGGCGGTGACGGTGTTTATTATTTCCCTCGCCTACAACCAAGTCATCGAGTTGTTCCCCAGCGGCGGCGGCGGTTACAAAGTCGCGACGCAACTGATCGGGCCGAAAGCCGGCTTGGTGTCCGGCGCCGCATTGATCGTCGACTACGTGCTGACGATTTCCATTTCCATCGCCAGTGCCGCGGACCAATTGTTCAGCCTGCTGCCGCTCGGCGCACAACCGTGGAAGCTTGCCTTTGGTTTCGTATTGATCGTAGCGCTAATCGTATTGAATTTGCGCGGGCTAAAAGAAGCGATCAAGGTGTTGTTGCCGATTTTTCTTGGCTTCGTGATTATTCATATCGTTTTGATCGTGTATGGGATTGCCGCGCACGCCGAGCGCCTGCCTGGGTTGTTGCCCGCCACCTGGGACGAAACGCTATCGGTGAAAGCCGAAACCGGCTGGTTCTTCGTCGTCTCGACGCTGTTGCTCGCCTATTCCCAGGGCGGCGGCACCTACACCGGCCTGGAAGCGGTATCGAACAACGTCAATACCTTGGCCGAGCCGCGCGTGCGAACCGGAAAATGGACGATGTTTTACATGGCGTCGTCGCTCGCTTTCACCGCCACCGGGATTTTGTTGCTGTATTTGCTGTGGGACGCCAAATCCGTCGAGGGTGAGACGCTGAACGCGGTCGTGTTCCGCTCGATTTTCGACACCTGGACCATCGGCGGAATCTCTTGGACGACCTTCATGCTGCCCATCGCCATGTTTTTCACCGCCGGCTTGTTGTTCGTTGCCGCCAACACCGGCTTTCTCGGCGGCCCCGCCGTGCTGGCGAACATGTCGATGGATCAGTGGGTGCCGAATCAATTCGGTTCGCTGTCGAGCCGCCTGGTCACCAAGAACGGCGTGATCTTGATGGGCGTCGCCGCCCTCGCGGTCTTGGTCTGGAGCGGCGGCAAAGTGGAGTTGCTGGCGGTGCTTTACAGCATAAACGTATTTTTGACGTTTTCGCTGTCGCTGTTAGGCTTATGCATCTACTGGCTGCGCGAGCGAAAGCGCGCACACCATTGGCGGCGGCGTCTCGCTCTATCGGCGATCGGTTTCGCGGTGACCGGCAGTATTTTGGTAGTGTTATTAGTCGAAAAATTCTCCCACGGCGCCTGGGAAACGGTGTTGATCACCGGCGCGGTCGTTGCGGTTTGCCTATTGATCCGCAAACACTACAACGAAACCCGCGCGCAACTGAAAAAAGTCGAAGAAATCTTTACCGGCCAAAGCTACGAAAAATTGGAGAATCCACCGGCGCTCGACTCCGATTCGCCGACGGCCATCTTCATGGTCAGCCGCAATCGCGGCGCCGGCATGCATACCTTGCTTTGGGTGCAGCGCTTGTTTCCCGGCAACTTTAAGAATTTCATTTTTCTCGGCGTCGGTGCCGTGGACACGGCGAGTTACTCGGCCGAAGGTGAAATAGAACGATTGCAAAGCGAAGTAAAAAAAACCCTTGATTACTTCGTCAACTTTTGTCACCACCACGGCATTGCCGCCAAAGCCTATTCGAGCTACGGCACCGATCGCGTCGATGAGTTGACCAAGCTGGTCGATCAGGTCACGGTAGAATTTCCCAAC
>JANNMV010000611.1:0-6618 GCA_031398205.1 Pseudomonadota bacterium
AGCGGAATGACCTCGTCGACATGCGGGTAGGGATAAACATAATGCAGCCGCAGCCACACGCCGAGACTGCTCAACGCCGAAACCAATTCCGTCATGCGCGTTTTCAGCGGCTTGCCACCCCAAAAACCGGTGCGGTATTTAACATCGACACCGTAGGCGCTGGTGTCCTGCGAAATGACCAACAATTCTTTCACGCCGGCGCGAACCAGATTCTCCGCTTCCACCATGACGTCGCCGACCGGCCGGCTGACTAAATCGCCACGCATGCTCGGAATAATGCAAAACGTGCAGCGATGATTACAGCCTTCGGAAATCTTCAAATACGCGTAATGCTTCGGCGTGAGTTTGATGCCTTGCGGCGGGACAAGATCGACGAACGGATCGTGCGGCTTCGGCAAATGGGCGTGGACATGGCGCATCACCTCGTCCTTGGCGTGGGGTCCGGTGACCGCCAACACCTTCGGATGGGTCTGGCGCACGATGTCGCCTTTCGCACCGAGACAACCGGTGACGATTACTTTGCCGTTTTCATTCAGCGCCTCGCCGATGGCATCGAGGGACTCGGCCACGGCGGAATCGATGAAGCCGCAGGTATTAACAATGACCAAATCCGCATCGGCGTAAGAACTCACCGTGAGATAGCCTTCAGCGCGCAGTTGCGTGAGAATCTGCTCGGAATCCACCAGTGCTTTCGGGCAACCAAGGGAAACAAAACCGATTTGCGGTCTCGCCACCGCTGAAGAAATTGTTGCCATTGGTTTTGTGTTATTTCGCGCCGCGGCGCGCTTTTGCTGTCGCGGCATCGGTGTCGTCGTCGGGACTGGGTTCCGCTTCGGGCGTCGGCACAAAAGGCGTCAAGTTGCCGAAAATGCCGCGCGCCTGCTTCTGCACTTGCTCTTGCATGTCGACAAACATAGTGGCGCTTTGCTCCAAATAGTTACCCATCATGCCCTGCATGATTGGCCCTTGCGCCTTAAAAAACTGCGCCCAAATTTCCGGGCTTAAGCCCGCCGCGTTGCCGTAGACGGCGCGCGCTTGGTCTTGCAGCTTTTTTTGCACGTCGATAAAGGAGTGAACACCGCGCTCGAGGAATGTACCCATCACGCCCTGAGTGGCATTGCCGTAACAGCGAATCATGTGAGCGAGCATTTCGCTGGTGAAAAGCGGCTGCGCGGCGCCTTCCTCGTCTAGAATGATTTGCAGCAGGATGCTGCGGGTGATGTCTTCGTTGGTCTTGGCGTCGAGAACTTCGAAGGCAGTGTTGCTGAGCACCAAGTCTTTCACTTCGGCCAGCGTGATGTACGCGCTGGTGTTGGTATCGTACAGACGGCGGTTGGGGTATTTTTTAATGACGCGTTTATTGTCCGCCATTGGCGTTCCTAAAGAGGTTGGTGCACGACACAATTTTTTACGCTTGAATTATAACATCCGAGGCGCCATGTAAGCTAACGTATTGATGGGCTTGAGGTCGGCGCCAAAAAAACAACACTTAAGCATTTTATTGCACTGCAACAAAAAAGGCTTGACATGGGTTGGAGACATGCCCATAATTCGAATTGTTGCAGCGCAATATCGCACTGCCTAAGCACCCAAGTGAATCAACCTTTAAGGAGTTATACATGAATATCGCCCCGGAACAGTTTGCCGAAGTTAACAAATCGACGATCGACACAGTAATGCAGTTCGCCAAAGTCTCCTTTGACGCCGCTGAGCGCTTGGTTGGCTTGCAGTTGGCCGTTGGCCGTGACGCCCTGAGCGAAAGCGCCAAGAATGCAACGCTGTTGACCGAAGTTCGCGACGTGCAAGATTTGACCGCCTTCCGTGGAAAAGTCGCCGAAACGTCCAGCGACAAATGGAGCAACTATTCCAAAGCCGTTTACGACGTTGCGCAACAAACCCAGGCCCAATGGTCGAATCTGTTTGAAGCGCAAGTGACCGAATTGAACAAGAATGTCGCCGTCGCATTGGACAAAGCCGCGAAAACAGCCCCGGCCGGTACCGATGTCGCCATCGCGGCGATCAAATCATCGATCACCGCCGCCAGCGCCGCGTTCGACAGCGTGACCAAAGCCGCTAAACAAGTCGCAACGTTTACCGACGCGAATGTTAAGGCCGCCGCAACTGCAACCACTGCCGCTGTAAAGTCTGCCAAGAAGTAAGACTTTACCGCCAAAAGCTCCTCCTCCTTTGCTTTAATGGTTCCCATTAGGTAAAGGTTTACGCCCCAGAGGTAACTCTGGGGCGTACTTTTTTGTGCGCTAGGAATACTAAATCCATCCGTTAGATAGATATTTCAGTATCTATCTTTTTGATATATACTATGTAATATATCAAACGTGAGGCTTAGCCGATGCCCGATACCGCCAAAATCTTCCAAACCGGCCGCAGCCAGGCGGTTCGCCTGCCACGGGAATACCGCTTTGAGGGAAAGGAAGTCTATATTCGACGCGATCCCACGACCGGAGATGTTGTGCTGTCGCCTCGCCCGGTATCGTGGGACGGTTTTTTCGCGCTGGACGCAACGACAGAAGTTCCGGACGATTTCATGAGCGAAACAGATCGCAATCAAGGCCAACAACATCGCGATCCTTTTGCGCTTTCATCGTCGTGATCTATTTACTCGATACCAATATCGCCAGCGACATCATTAAAGGCGATCGGCCCGGCGTGCGCGAACGCTTGGCAGCTACGCCGATGCAAGACACAGCCGTATCCGTGATTACCCAGGCTGAATTGCTCTATGGTGTCGCGAAGCGCGGCAGTCCTAAGGGCTTAGATACACGAGTGCGCGAATTCCTGGTTCGAGTAGCAATCTTGCCGTGGACCGCGGAAGTGGGCCGAGTGTATGGCGTACTTCGCGCATCGTGCGAAGCCGTCGGCATCGTATTGGCGCCCTTCGATATGATGATCGCCGCCCACGCGAAAGCGCTCGATGCGACGTTGGTTACCCGAGATCGCGTATTTAGCTTGATTCCCGAAAAACTGCATCTGGAAGATTGGACAATTTATCCATAGGCTGAAACGCCGCGCCGATACTGGGCCTTCAGGCATGCCGAGCCACGATCCAAACAGGACGCGGCCTCTAGCAAGGCCTTCAAATAAACGCTAGGCTTGCGGCTATGTTTAAGTTATTTTCAAACTGGCGCCGCCAACGCATCCTCAACAAAATCGCGATCGATCCTGCCCTTTGGCAAAAGCTGATTACCAACGTCAGCTATCTTCGCGGATTCTCGCCTGCTGATTTGGCACGCTTGCACGAAGACGTCCACATTTTTTTGCACGACAAAGAATTCAGCGGCGCCCACGATTTAGAAATCAACGACGAAATGATGCTCAACATCGCCATGCAAGCCTGCGTAATGACGTTGAACATCGGCGTCGATCATTACAAAGGCTGGCACGGCATCATCATTTACCCGGACGAATTTGTACCGAATCACCAATATGTCGACGCCGCCGGCGTGGTCCACACCGACCGCCGCCCGATGACCGGTATGGCGCGTAGCGACGGCCCGGTGATATTGTCCTGGGCCGACACGAAAACCGCGTTCGCGCAAGACGGCGTCAACGTCGTCATCCACGAATTCGCCCACAAACTCGATATGCAAAACGGCGACGCCAACGGCTTCCCGCCGCTGCACAAAGACATGAACCCCCGCGCCTGGCAAAAAAGTTTCGCGGCGGCGTATTCGGATTTTTGCAAACGCGTCGACGCCAATGAGGACACCGCCATCGATCCCTACGCCACGGAAAATCCCGGCGAGTTTTTTGCGGTGTTAAGCGAAGTGTTTTTCGAAATGCCGCAGATTATTGTGGAAGAATATCCGGCGGTATATGAGCAGATGAAATTGTTCTATCGGCAGGATGCATTGGCGCGATTGGGTGTAGCTTAGAGCCCCCTATCCGATGGGTCAACTTTTCAGATCATGTTGTTCTATTGTTAGGCGTGCAAAGCGGGGACATTTGTGCAAAGACTTCGGTGAATGGCTTTCGCACTTGAATTTGCGATACCTGACCTCCGGGTATATCGTTCCTCCCCATATTAAGTTTCTTACCGAGAAATTTCCTAAAATCTGTTAATCGCAAAATGTCGATACCAAAGGCCACTTGAATGCGTGAATTTTTTGAAAGCATTATTGCGTACGTTTCTGGCCCAACAGTGGCAGCACTGATAATCGGTGTTTGGGGTAAGACTTACTACGACCATTGGCTTGCCAACAGGCGAAAGGCACGCGAACAGAAACTGGCTGAAGAAGGTGAAGCCCGATCAAGAAGCATCGCGCCCCGCGCTATTGCGATCGACGATATTCAGATTAGATTTAGAGATTGGAAGAAGCGATACGAAAACATAAACGCCTTGGGTCAACGACCATTAGAAAGTCTCGCAATAATGCAAGCAAACTCTTACGCTAGCCTTGCGTCCGGACTTTCATTTTCGTCTCTACATGTTTTGTCAATCGTTGAGGAAAATGACACAGTTTTTGCTAAAAAGGACTACGCACAACTCACAAAATTCGCGCAAGAGATCGCGAAGATTTCTAAGGCATTTGAAGATTCACTTGAAGATTATATTGTTGATCGTTCGATGGGAGATCAACCTAATTTTTTGTCTAGCTCGAGAGACGCCATTCGGCAACTAATCCAAGACGCAAATCGATCCGCTTTGCCAATTCATGACGCGCTCATCGAAAGATTTCGCGAGCTTAGTGGCACCAGCAAAAGCTAATTAGACGATCTACGCAGCCAACTAAAACATAAGCTGCCACCGTTCACTGCCATATTCGCACCCGAAATAAAAGCCGCTTTGTCTGAAGTCAAATACGCCACCATCGCCCCAATTTCCTCCGCCAGCGCCAGCCGCCCAGCGGGAATTTGATCGATGATTTTCTCGCGCACGTCAGCACGAATCGCCATGACTAATTCGGTGCCGACGTAGCCCGGTGACTCGGAATTCAGCGTCACACCGTAGCGAATTACTTCTTGCGCCAGCGCTTTGGTCAAGCCGTGCAGGCCCGCTTTCGTCGCGGAATAATTGGTTTGGCCGAATTGGCCTTTTTGGCCGTTTACCGAGGAGAGGCTACCTCGGCCACGTTAGATCGACTTGGCGGGCGACTAAGTTAGCGTGATTGGATTAGGACTTATCGTCTAAGCGCCGTGGCGGAGCTCGTGTTGCGGCGATTTCAACGGCGGTTTCCCACTTGGCTTCCAGCCGTGTAATTCGTCGATCGTGTAAGCGAAGTTCTTTCGAGACTTCCACCAGTACGTCTCCAACGCGCTTCACGTCATCCGCGAGTTTCAAGGCTTCTTTAATGGCACTGATCGCATCACCGAAAACACTCATGCGCGCGTCGCCGGTATTTTCCGGGATTTACCCCGCGAAGCCAATTTCTCAGACTTCATCTGCGCCGCCCGCATATCCGCCATGACCGAATTGGCTTCGTCGAGACCGCGCTTAAGCGAGGTTTTCGCCTGCTTAACGGCACTTCGCAATTCAGCCGTTAACTCAACCAGCATGGCCTCATCGGCACTTTCGCGACCCTCGCAACGGGAACGAATCAGTTCCGCCACACTGATACCGGCAGTTCGCGCTTCCTCTATGAGAAAGTTCTTAAATTCCGGCGACGTCAACAATGTTACACGTTCGGTTTTCATGGTTTAGCCCAAAACATTATCATGTGCATGTTAATATATTGCTTAACCTAGGGCAAGTTCAAGTGTAACCGCAGAGTCACTGACTCAAAACATGTGCTGCCCGCCATTCACGGCCATATTCGCGCCGCATGGCCCTATCCCAGAGGGAGGGGACAACCTGCGTTACTGGTGAGAAAAAAGCCGCGCGCCTGGATGCGGCATTGCTGCTTTCAAAATCGTCCCCGTTTCCGATTCCGTGATGTAAAGCGTTTTATTCTCGAGACCACCAAAGGCCATATTCGTCACGCCTTCGCCGCGACAAGATTGAATACGATACAACGGCTCGCCTTTCGGGCTGAACAGCCACGCGCAACCCATGCCGACATGGGCGACCACGAGATTGCCCATCGCATCCATCGCCATCCCATCGGGCCCGATGCCGCCGGAAAGATAGGCGAAAATGCCGACCTTGGTGACGCCGCCATCGGGCGTCAGTGGCACGCGCCAAATGCTATTGCTGCGGGTGGCGGCGACCAGCAACAGATTTTCGGCGGCGTTGAGCACCAGGCCATTCGGGCTTGGCACATTGTCGAGCAAGCAGGTCAGCTTGCCATCGGTCGAATAGCGATACACATGTCCCACAGGATCGTGCATGCCGGTGTGGCCTTGGTCGGTGAAATAAACATCGCCGTTGGATGCGAAAATTAAATCGTTCAGGCCTTTGAATCGTTCGCTTTGCGTGCGCTCGAGCAAGGGCGACACTTTGCCGCTGGCGACATCCAGCGTCATCAAACCGTTTTTGTAATCGCAAATAAATGCGCGGCCGTCTTTGTGAAATTTAAGACCGTTCGGTTCGCCTTCGTATTCGGTTACCAGATCCCAATTTCCCTCGGGCGAAATACGAAAAATTCGGCCGTAGGGAATGTCGACAATAAACAAATCGCCATTGCGATCGAACGATGGGCCTTCGATAAAACAACTCAATTC
>JANNMV010000625.1:0-3493 GCA_031398205.1 Pseudomonadota bacterium
ACCGAATTCAACTACTCGCCCTTGGTTGGGACGACTTTCTTGCCGCGGTAAAAACCGTTCGGGCTAATGTGGTGGCGCAAATGCACTTCGCCGGTGGTCGGCTCGACGGCCAACGGGGGATTAGTCAAAAAATCGTGTGAACGATGCATACCGCGTTTCGACGGCGATTTCTTGTTTTGCTGAACTGCCATGCTGTTACTCCTTCAATCACAATTTCAATCAAACTTTAAGACGGTTTACCCAAACTGGCAAAGGGCAGGCCGGAATCCGCAGCGTCGTCGTCATTCCTGATCTCAACGCAGTCAAAATCATGCTTTGGCGCGAGTGGTAGAGCCAAAATAATCTCGTCCTCAAGCAAATTTTGAATATTCATCTTGCCGCTCGCCACAACCACATCGACGTCCGGGTCTTCTTGATCCAGATCCGGCAAATCCGTTTCGTTCACTACCAAAACGATTCGGCTCACGAGTTCCAGCTTATACGGGAAATCGGCCAAACAACGCTGGCAGGTTAACTGTACTTTTCCGGTTATTGCCAATTTCAAGCTAGGCCGATGGCGACTATCCAATGTCCCTTGGAGGTCAAACTCAATCTCTCCCTGCGGCGAGGCGAGGGACTCCCGCAAGCGTTCAAAACTGGCAACGACTATTTTACCCTGAAGTGATTCGCTTTTCTTGGCGAACGAGATACTATCAATGACTAATTCGTTCGACATAAGGCGCGCATGATAGTATTTACCGGACGCGCTGTCAAAGGATTTTTGCATTGAAAAACAAACCTTTAATCCTCGCATCCTCATCAATTTATCGGCAACGACTGCTACAACGGCTAAGACTGCCTTTTACCGCCGTCAGCCCCGATATCGACGAAACGCCACGCCCCACCGAGCACGCGGCGGACACCGCGCTGCGTTTAGCGGAGCAAAAGGCGCGCGCGCTTGCCGGCCGCTTTCCAGACGCTCTTATCATCGGCTCCGACCAGGTCGCCATTCTGAACGGAGAAGCAATCAGCAAACCGGGAAATCATGCAAACGCCGTGCAACAGCTAACAGCCGCGAGCGGACGTAGCGTTTACTTTCACACCGCGCTTTGCTTGTTAAATAGCGGAAACGCAGAAGTGCAAACCAAAATCGCCAGCAACGAAGTCAAATTTCGCCGCCTGACAGCCGAACAAATCGAGCGTTATCTCCGCGCCGAAAAGCCCTACGATTGCGCTGGCAGCGCCAAATGCGAAGGTCTTGGCATCGCACTCATTGAGTCCATCCGCGGTGATGATCCGAATGCCCTGATCGGCTTGCCGTTAATCGAGTTGACGACGATGTTGATGCGTGCCGGCGTTTCCGTGCTCTAGCATGAAAATTCACCATATTTAGTTCCGCTCCACGCGACGACCAACGATGATCAAATCCCGTTCCACACCACCCAGCACCGCGATGCGCGGCAATATACCCCAACGCGCAAAACCATGGTGCTCAAACAGCGCAAGGCTAGGCGCGTTGTGGCCGAAAATAAATCCGAGCAGGCTGTCGATGTTGAGATTGGGTGCTTCCGCGATGGCTGCGCCGAGCAAATAACGACCCAACCCACGCTGGCGAAATGTTTCGGCAACGTAGATGCTCAGTTCCGCGGTCCGATGATAGGCGGGTCGGCCATAAAACGAAGAAAAACTCAGCCACGCAGCGATGCGTGCGTCGATTTGGGTCACCCATAGCGGGCGCGTCGCGGGCGTGTGAGCCTCGAACCACGGGATGCGGCTTTCCACTGCGACCGGCTCCGTATCGGCCGTCACCTGGTGTGACGCAATGGTCGAGTTGTAAATCCCAACAATCTCGGCTAGATCGTCGCGTTGCGCGAGCCGATGCTTAAACAACTGACTTAACGAATTTTGTCCCATAACAATACGGCGGTAACGCGCTTACCCAGATATTGAAACGGCGGCGTGCGCAAAGTCAGCGTCCGATCAGCAAACGTGTAGTAACGAACCTGCTTGCCGCCGGCCCAGTTCGGAAACAATGCTTGTTGCACCTCGTGCGTGACGGTTCGATCTCGTTCATCGACGCGATAGCGACCGAAATAGGCTACGTAGCTCTCAAACGCCGCCGTTTTTTCCTCCACAGTTCCGGCGCTACGGTCGGCGGAACTAAATCGCGGCCGATCTTTGCGCGCGATCTGCGCCGACATATTACCTAACGAGTCATACATGATCGTGCCCTCGGCGTCCGCGCCGAATGGCGATTCAACGATTGCGCCAGCATCGGAACGATACTCGACAGAAAGTAAACGCCAGACGCCGACGAATTTGTCGGCTTCGGTCATCGCGCGAGCAGGTAGCGAGATCAGCGCGAACAGCAAAACCGCCGAGATAAGTTTTATGATATGGTCACCACCAACAATTGTCATGCTGAGGCACGAAGGCCAAACAATCTGTTTCTGATATTTTGGGGGCAACAGATTCTTCGCTTCACTCAGAACAACAGGCTTCGGAATTTTAGTGGTCGTCATGGCTTACAACGCCTGAATCACGACGGGCCGCTCTAGCGTTTCCGATCCAACCAAGGTATTGCGCAGTGGTCGGCCGAATTGCGCTGACGTTATTTCAAATCGATCGCCCGGTTTAGTCGCGACGTTCGCGGTGAAACTTCCCGTTGCCGCGCCGAAAAAATGAATGTGCACGTCGCCGGGTCGGCGAAATCCCGCATACTTAAAATGGTGATGTTCCAAATTCCAAACCGAGTGCGCCATGTTGTCTTCGCCCGACAGCCAATCGCCGGACCACACCACATTTTCGCCACGCATGAGTTTTGCGGAACCCGTCACGTTTTTCGGTAACTCGCCGGTCAGCAATTCGGGCCCGTAGGAACATTGCCGCAACTTTGAGTGCGCAAGATAAAGATAATTCTTTCGCTCCATAACGTGATCGGAATATTCATTGCCGAGCGCGAAACCGACGCGCAACACTTGACCGTGATCGCCGATGACATAGAGCCCAACGACTTCGACTTCTTCACCGCCGTCATCGGCGTAGGCTGGCAACTCCAGAGCTTTTTCCGGCGGCGCGACCCAATGGCCGTCGCCCTTGTAAAACCATTCCGGCGCCGTGCCGATGTCGCCCGATTTCGGCTTGCCGCCCTCCATCCCCCACTTGAACATTTTCATCGAATCGGTCAGATCGCTTTCCGCCTTCTGCATTTTCGCGTGCATGGAATCGCGCGCGGCGGCGCTGCCCAAATGCGATAAGCCCGTACCGGTGACCAGACAGCGATACGGGTCAGGATGAGTGAGCGGCGGCAACAAACGCTTCTCGGCGATGATGGCGTCGTAGTCTGCCGTCTCATTGCTCAGCAATGGGCCAATATGCTGCTTCAACGATTCGGATTTTCGCGCCGCGTCGAGTGCAAGGCGGTACACGCTATGAACTTCAGATACGACAGTTAACGATGAGCCGGCCGCTGGAACGACACCGACTTTCTGCTTACCTGCTTGATCTAAGAATT
>JANNMV010000658.1:0-2984 GCA_031398205.1 Pseudomonadota bacterium
AGTTCGCGGTTGGGGTTTCGACAGCGGCGTCAGTTGGCTCATTCCCGCACGTTACGAAACCCGGCTCTATGCCGGCTATGCCTACGGTTCTGGGGATCCGAATCCGGGCGACGAAACCGATCGCGCGTTCCGGCAAACCGGGCTCGCAACCAATGAGGCAGGCTTTGGCGGTGCGCAGCGCTTTCCCCACTATGGCATCGGCCTGAATCCGGAACTGACGAATCTAAAAATCGTCACGCTGGGCGCGGGACTGAATATCCTGAAGTCCAGTTCCGTCGATCTGGTTTTTCACCGCTATCGATTGGAAAATTCAGCGGACGCTCTGCGCAACGCCCGCGTTGATGGCACGCTGGTCGGAAAAAACGTCGGCAGCGGCATCGACCTGGTGATCGCGATTGAAGAGTGGGAACGGCTTGAATTCGAGTTCAGTGTCTCCGCGTTCCGCGCTGGGCGTGGTTTCGGTGAAGAGGCGGGGAAGCGCAGTTATTTCGGTTTCGTCGGCATGCGCATCGCCTTTTGACCGACATCAGCCGAACATCGCGTCCTACGTGGCTCATTGCAACGAATGCCTGAACGGGGGGCCTCGCAAGCCACAATACTTTCTACAACAGCGGCTTTAGTGGCAGCAATTGCCAAAGGCGCACTTTTCCCCGCTTGGTAAGCGGAACGTATTGGTCCGGCTCTTCGGTTGCGTTCCAGCTATTCGCCGGCAGCACATCTTCTTCGATCGCTGTTTGCACGCGGCGCGCGAACACCGGGTCGCGCACAACTACGCCGACTTCCGTGTTGAGGTTCTCCGACCGCGGGTCTAAATTGAACGTACCGATGTAAGTGATTTCGCCGTCGAACACCAGGGTTTCAGCATGCAGCGCAAATACCGGCGTTGTCGCGCGCGAAAGATTTCGGCGCCCCTTCGATCGCGTCGCGTACTTCGGGCGCAAAATTTTCCGGCACGGGCGCGTAGTCGTGCAATTCGCGGTACACGCGCTGAATTTCCTCGTCGCTCACGGATACGCTCTTTTGCATCAAGCCGAAACCGTCGTAGAGGGTTTCGGCCGGGGCGGCAAGCGGGCTGCTCCAGAACGCGTCGAAATTTTCGCCCATGGTTTTCACGGCTTCGCCCAGCAGCAGCGCATCGCGATTGCGAAAATTGTAGTCTTGGTCGTAACTGAAATACTCATCTGCCATGTCGCGCCCGCCGGTGATTCCGACCATGCCATCGACAATTAAAGTCTTGTCGTGCATACGCTGATTCACGTCGCGAAAATTGGTGACGACGTTATAAATGCGCTTATGCAACGGCGTGCCGACGCAATGTTTTGGGTTGTAAATGCGGATGTCAACGTTGGGATGTTTGGCCAGCGCGAACAAAGTATTGTCCGGCGCGTCGATCAACAAATCATCGACGATGACGCGCGCCTTTACGCCACGTTCTGCCGCGCGTAACAATGCCTCGCTCGCCAGAATGCCGACGTTATCAGTGCTCCAAATGAAGTACTGCACCTCGATTGATTTTTCCGCATGGTCAACAAGCCAGGCGCGTGCCAGCAGAGCTTCTTCACCCGTATCCGGCACGAACGCGCCGGTTTGGCAGGCGTGTTTGGCAATCTCGTCGCGAATAACGTCGAACGACGACGGCTCTGCCGCGAGCGCATTGCGAGAAATGGAACGCAGGACGCTAGCGCGCGCAGGCTGACGGCAAGCCCTGTAAATCGAGTGCGCTGATTCATGATTCAAAGAGCAACGGGAAACGCCGCTACGCCGTAGCCGCCAAACCTTTTATCACTCCCGGCCGCGCCGCCATCAGCGCGCCCCAGCGGGTTAGATTGGGCAAATCTCCGGCGCGATCGGCGACGCCTTTGCGTGCGGCGTAAATCGGATACAGCGCCAGATCGGCGATGGTAAGCTCATCCGCGAGAAAGTCGCGGCCCTTGAGGCGCGCGTCGGCGTCACGAAAAAAGCGCAGTAAGCGGCCCTCGAAAAATTCAACATTGGACGGTGATTTCTCAGGCGCCATGTTGCCGGTCAAAAAAATCGCGCTGCTGGCGCCGGCGCAATCCGAACAAGCTTGCATCACCCATTGTCGCGCGATGGCGCGGCGCGCGGCGTCGGCCGGCAGCAATTTTCCGGATTTTTCCGCGAGGTACATGATGATCGCGCCGGATTGCGACAACGACAAAGCCTTGCCCCCGGGGGCGCCATGATCGACGATGGCGGGAATCATTCCCGCCGGGTTGATCGCCAAGTATTCAGGTCTTTTCTGATCGCCGTTCGGTAGGTTCAATTTGTGAACGCTGTATGGCAGGCCCATTTCTTCCAGTGCAATGGCGACGCGTTGACCGTTTGATGTGGCGGCCGTGTAGAAGTCAATCATGAAAAATTACCTTATTGGTTAGGGAGGGCTAACGGTTTTCGATGTACATAGTACAACGCTACAAAAATTCTTGAATTTGATCTCGGCTCAACTCGCAATCGCGCAAAATCTTTGCCATCAGCCCCGGGCCGATATCTTCGCCTGAGTGGACGGGAACGACGGTCGAACGGTTGTCGCGGTGGCGGATGAAATGATGACTACCTTTGACGCGAATAATTTCAAAGCCAGCTCTTTTTAGCACTGCCAAAAGTTCCTTGCCACTAAGGCTCGGCAATTGCGTCATGCGGCGACGGAGATGCGTTGTATGCCGACAAAATCCAGCGGCTCGATCGAATCGCCATTGACTTCGATGCAAAGTTCAATGGCTTCGCGTATGCGCACCATCAAATCATCTAGCGACTTTGCTTGCGTATGACAACCCGGGAGTGCGGGAACCGACGCGACGAAATATCCCGCGGAATCTCTTTCGACCACTACATCATACTGGTGTGTCATTGCTCACTCCGTTCACAATTGTTTTGGATCGGCTTGGTTAATAAGTTTAGGCGTGCTCTGCCAATAAGCCCGTGAGTACTGCCTGCCAGGGCAGGCATCGCCACGAGGCAAGCAG
>JANNMV010000666.1:0-3404 GCA_031398205.1 Pseudomonadota bacterium
TGCAACATGCCCGTCGCGATCGAACAGCACGTAGAGTGGATCACCGACTGCATTGCCCATATGCGCCAACAGGGACTGACGCGCATTGAGACCCAAGACGAGGCGATGGATTCATGGGTAGCCGAGGTGAACGCAGCCGCGGACGCGACGCTGCTAACGCATGCCAAGCATTCCTGGTATTTTGGCGCGAATGTGCCCGGCAAGCCGCGCGTGTTTATGCCTTACGCCGGCGGAATGGCGCATTTTCGAAAGATTTGCGCCGATGTCGCCGCGAAGAACTACGCGGGTTTTATCTTGAGCGCCTAAAGCACGCGCGAATTCGAATTGACTGATCTGTCGGCAGATCGCGCCAGCAAATGATGCGCTGGTGATATGCACTGAATCGCGATCGCTCGGAACGGACGGCGAGTCGATTGGAGCACGATAACCAATCGAGCTATCCTGGCAGCGCCCCCCAGCAACAATTCAGCGTTGCGCACCTTTGTGATCGAAGTACTGTTGCTACTGCGCCAGATTCGCCAAGATGATCTCTGGCTCGCGGGCAAGATTGAACGCCGGTTGCAACCTGCCGCAGGCGATGTCCGCGTGGCGGATACATGAAAATGCGCGGCAGAGTTTCGGTTTGAAATTCGACGCAGAATGATTGAATTATCGTCCATGGGCGTATTCAGGAATGCCCCCGATTGTGCCCCCCGGAGGTCAATAAACGACTTGGACATCCTAGAACGACGAACGCCCCTATTTACGGAGCTCTCAGAAGTATTTCTGGATTTCTTTTGGACGTTCTGGAATCGATAACTGGCGGAAAGGGTGGGATTCGAACCCACGTTACTTTGCAGTAAACCAGATTTCGAGTCTGGCGCATTCGACCACTCTGCCACCTTTCCGCGGGAGGCCGAATTATACCTGGCTTACGTGTCATTCGTCGGAAAAATATTTACTGTTTAGTAGGTTATCCTATAACATGAGAAAACAAACGTAACGTTCTATCATCGAAGCACAAATAGGAGTTTACATGGGTATATTTTCGATGCTTTTTTTGGCGGTTCTGATCGTTGCTCTCCTCTATGCAATTGTCTCGTATAACAATCTGGTTAATCTGAAACACGCCGTAGCTAAGGCCTGGGCGAACATCGATGTGCTGTTGAAGCAGCGCCACGATGAAATTCCGAAGTTGGTGGAAACCTGTAAGCAATACATGAAGTTCGAGCAAGCGACATTGGAAAAAGTCATGCAGGCGCGCTCGCAAGTTTCCAGCGCGCGGGAAGCGCAGGACATCGGCGCCCTCGGCCGCGCGGAAGGCGCGCTGCGTGCCGGGCTAGGGAGTCTGTTCGCGGTCGCAGAGGCTTATCCCGAACTGAAAACTAACGAACAATTTTTACATTTGCAAGCGCGTATTTCTAACTTGGAAAACGCAATTGCCGACCGTCGCGAGTTCTACAACGAAAGCGTCAACATCAACAACGTTCGCGTTGAGCAGTTTCCAGACAATATAGTTGCGGGCCTGTTCAGGTTTAACGCGGCTCGCCTGCTTGAATTCGCCAGCGCGGAAAAAGCCGATGTGGACGTCCGCACCTTGTTCACGGCATAGCATTTCGCAGTTGATTGCATGAGCAGTATTGGGATTTTGATCGCGCCCATGGTCGCCTGCTTTAGTCTGGGCGCATGGCTGATCAGCCATCGCCGCCATCGCCTGACAACCGATATAGCGACTTCAAACATCGCCTCGGCGGTGCAAGGTTACGTCGAGCTTGCCGGTCGCGCCGAAGCCCATCCGAGCGCACCCCTATTCAGCCGCATCCGCGGGCTGCCGTGTGTGTGGTATTGCTATTTGGTAGAGGAACGCAGCAATGATAAGTGGGAAACCATTCAACAAGAAATCAGTGGCAGCACGTTTCTGCTGCGCGACGCTACCGGTGAATGCATTGTCGATCCCGATCACGCGAAAATTATCACCCAACATCGCGACGTAAAGCGCGATGGCGACTATCGCCACACGGAATCGTTACTTCTGGCGAAGGATAAACTTTATGCGTTAGGCGAGTTCAAGACGCTCAATCCCGTCGATACACGCCTGGATTCCCATGAAGATGTCGGTGATTTACTGGCGGACTGGAAGCGCAATAAGGCGCAACTCATGCAGCGTTTCGACTTGAACAAAGACGGTCAGATCGACCAACGCGAATGGCAACTGGCACGCGCCCAAGCCAAGCGCGAGGTGAATAAACAGCATCGCGAAATGCGTGCGCAGCCCGGCTTTAACATTCTGCAGGCGCCACGCAATGGCCGCCATTTTTTAATCACCAATCGCGATCCCGAGAAAATGGCCCGAGTGGCGCAATATTTTTCATGGTTTTTTCTCGCGACGTTTGTGGCCGCGCTGGGTTATTTAGGACATTTGCTTACGCATTAGCTGCGCCGCGCTTGGCTTCCAATTCTTCCCAGCGCGCGAGCAATGTCAGTAGTTCGGCGTCGATTAATTCGATCCGCGCTTGCAAGGGTTTTACTTGCTCGCTTTGGCTACGATATAGCGCGGGATCGACCAACCGCCGATTGATTTCTTCTTGTTCTTTTTCTAACGCACTGATTTTTTCCGGAAGCGCGTTCAGTTCTTGTGTTTCTTTGAACGATAATTTCACTCGGCTGCGTGCCTTGCTGGGTGCGGCTCCTGGCGCGGCATGGGCTGTGACCCGCTCTGTCACGGCCGCTGCAGCACGCGCCTTTTGCACGCGCTCCCAATCGTCATAATCACCCGCATATTCCACCACCCTTCCCTCCCCTTCAAAGGCATACACTTGGGTAACAACGTTGTTCAAAAATTCGCGATCATGGCTGACCAGGAACACGGTGCCGCCGTAATCTTGCAACAGCGACTCTAGCAATTCGAGCGTATCCAAATCCAGATCGTTGGTCGGCTCGTCCAAAATCAACGCGTTCGCCGGTTGTGTGAATAAGCGCGCTAATAGCAGCCGATTGCGCTCGCCACCGGAGAGCGATTTCACTTTCGCGCGCGCGCGCTGCGGCGGGAACAAAAAATCCTCCAGATAGCTCATCACGTGTTTACGTTGACCACCGATTTCGATGAAATCCGTGCCGGGGCTGATGGTCTCGAGCAGTGTCGCCTCATCATTCAACTGGTCACGCAACTGATCAAAATAAGCGATGTTCAGCTTCGTGCCGAGACGCACCGTACCCTGCTCCGGTTGAATTTCCCCGGTCAGCAATTTCAGCAATGTGGTTTTGCCGATACCATTCGGTCCAATCAATCCGATGCGGTCACCGCGCAAGATTCGCGTGGAAAAATCGCTGATGACAACACGATCACCGTAGGATTTACCAACCTTTTTTAACTCCGCAACCAATTCGCCGGAGCGCTCGCCCGTCGCCAAGGAAAAATTCACTTG
>JANNMV010000039.1:0-25992 GCA_031398205.1 Pseudomonadota bacterium
TTGCCGCCGTACAGTTCATCGCCACCATCGCCCCCCAATAGCAGATCGACGCCATCTTGTTTGGCAAAGCGCGCGCAAAAATACGTCGGAACAGCCGATGAATTGCCGAACGGTTGGTCGTAAACTTGTGCAATTTTTGGAATCGCTTCCGCCACATCCGCTGGGGTAACGTAGTATTCGTGATGCTCGGTTTTGAAGTGTTTTGCGGCGAGGCGCGCGTACTCCATTTCATCGTAACCGGCGGATTCAAATCCGATCGAATAGGTGCGCGCCGGGGCACCGGATACCTCACCCAGCAACCCTGAAATGGTCGAGCTATCGGTTCCGCCACTCAAAAATGCACCGCAGTTTTGACCGTCCGATGCGGTCTTCACGGCGTCGCGCAGGGCCCCCACAAACTCCTGCTTCAATTCACTAAATGGCGCGGTCTGATTTTCGACAAATTCCGCTTGCCAATAGCGATGGGTCGTCGCTTGCCCTTGTTTAAAACTCAGTGACTCGCCCGCTAACAGACGCGTGACATCGCGATAGATCGTTTCGGGGCCGGGGATGACGTGGAAGTAGACGTAATTAAAAATCGACTGCTGGCTTAACTCAAATCGCCGGTCGAAATTGAGCGCGTCTAGGTTCGACGCAAAGCGTATTCCGTCGGGTTCGATCGCGTAGGCCAATGGGTGTGTCACAAAACGATCGACGGCGAGATACAGCGCCTGTTCGTTCTGATCGATAATCGCGATGGCGTACTGACCCAGCAGGTGACTTGCCAGGTTGCCCTGCCAGCTCCGGTATCCTTCGGCCAATGCCGCGGCACGGCCACGCGCGCGCGCAAGTTCATTTAAATCGCGACTGGCGAAATGGGGCGCGCCGGAAAAACCAATCAGCAGGTGACCATCCTCCGCGAGGAATGGGCCGGCGCCCAATTCCGCCGCGGCGAGTCCGCAGCCAGGTTTAACGGCGGTTTGTGGCCGGGCGCCGTCGAAGCGCGCCAACGCGGCGGCCATCGAATTCAAATCCGGCGGCGCTGAATCCGCCTGGTTATTTACCCAACCGCAAATTCCAGCCAAGCCGCTCTCCCTGAATGAAAATAACCATCAACACTTAAACTAAAATTTCCAATGGCGCCGGATGGCTTAGGAATGCGGTCGGACTTGCGGTTAGACCGTAGGCGCCGGACTGGAATACGACGGCCAAATCGCCGACTACTGCCACGGGCAACTCCATCTTGTCGCCGAGTAAATCCAACGGCGTGCAAAGCGGTCCCACGACCGACGCCGTTTCAGTGGCCGTCTCGCCCATGCGGTTGCCAATCGCGACCGGATAATTTTTGCGTATCACCTGACCGAAATTTCCCGATGCCGCGAGCTGGTGATGCAGACCGCCATCGGTCACCAGAAACACATGGCCGCGTGAAATTTTACGATCCACAATCCGGCACACATAAATGCCTGCTTCGCCGACCAGATAACGGCCCAACTCAATAACCAACTGGGCGTGCGGCAGGCGGCGTTTGGCCTCCGGTATCAAGCGACGCAAGTGGTCGCCCACCGCCGCGATATCTAACGGTGCGTCGCCTGGAAAATAGGGGATGCCGAAACCGCCACCCATGTTCAATAGCCGTACCGGCGTCGGCGCGTGCTCTGCGAGGCGATAAGCCAACTCCAGGGTTTTTTCCTGCGCTTCCTGAATGGCTTCCGCGCGCAGATTTTGCGAACCGCTGTAAATATGAAACCCTTGAAAATCCAGTGGCAGGGACTTCATGCGCCTGAGCAGGTCGGGCACTGTTTCTGCGTCCACACCAAATTGTTTAGGTCCGCCACCCATCTTCATGCCCGAGGACTTGAGTTCGTAGTCTGGATTGACGCGAACGGCGACCCGGGGCCGAATGCCTAGCGCGGCACCCAACTTCGCGGCGGTTTCCATTTCGTGGGGCGACTCGAGATTAATCGTAATGCCGGCCGCGGTTGCGGAAGTCAGTTCGCGCTCACTTTTACCCGGCCCGGCAAAACTGATCAACTCCGGACTCATCCCCGAATCGAGCGCGACACGCAGTTCGTTGCCGGAGGCGACATCCAAACCATCCAACAAGCCCGCCATGAACTGCACCACGGCAGGCATGGGATTAGCCTTCATCGCGTAATGCAAATGAATTTCCGCCGGAATGTGACGACGCAACAGTGCGACCCGGTCGCGCAACAATTGACGATCATAGGCAAAAAATGGCGTCTGCCCAACGCGCGCCACGAGGCGAGTTAGTGCAACGCCATTGATTTGTAAGCAGCCATCAACAACGCGCCAGTGGTCTAGTGGCGCATGCGTTGGCTTGGCAGCGGTCATACTCTGGTCTCATCAAACATGTTCTGCGCGCCCTGGGCCAGAATCTTGCGATCAATTTTGCCATTCGGATTGCGTGGCAAATTGTCGGAGCGAAGAATGATTTTATGCGGCACCATAAAAGCGGGCAAATCCCGTTTCGCGCTGGCCAGCAATGTATCGACCGATAATGTGCCGGAAGACTTCGGCATTGCCACGACGACAATCGCCTGCCCCAACGTCGGATGCGCGACGCCGAAAGCGGCAACCTCACTCACCAGCCCGGTCGCGTAAATCACTTCCTCGACTTCCGTCGGGCTTACCCGATAACCAGACGTTTTAATCATCTCGTCGCGGCGGCTGATGAAGTAAAGATAACCTTCCTCATCGCGCCTCACAGTATCGCCCGACCAGACCGCCATTTCAGGCAGGACCAGGCCGCTAAGCTGACCCGGCGCCGGTTTGAAGCGCTCGGCGGTCTTTTCAACATCGTTCCAATAACCCAGTGAGACGTGAACGCCGCGATGCACTAATTCTCCCGGTTCATTCGGCGCACACTCCGAGCCGTCCTCGCGCACCACCAGAATCTCGGCATTGGGAATTGCCTTGCCGATCGAGTCCGGTCGTTTGTGCACTTGGTCGGGCGGCAGATAGGTGGAGCGGAAAGCTTCCGTTAGGCCGTACATCAAGAACGGTTTGGTTTTTGGCAGGGCGTTGCGTAGCGCCCGGAGTGTGGGTTCAGGCATATGCCCGCCGGAATTGGTAATGTAGCGTAGCTGATCTTTAACGGACTCAGGCCAAGGCAACTGAGCGAGTTGAACCCACAGTGGCGGAACCGCCGCGAGTCCGGTGATTTTCTCCTCGGTAACTGCCTTGATGACGTCGCGGGGAAACAAATAGTTCATCAATACTGCGGTGGCGCCGACCAAAAATGCCGTAGTAATCTGGTTGAGGCCGTAATCGAAGGACAGCGGCAACACCGACAGGATACGGTCGTCAGGCGTCAGCTCCAAGTACTGCGCGACACTTTTTGCGCCGGCGACAATATTTCGATGGGAAAGTACGACGCCCTTTGGCTTACCGGTGCTGCCAGAGGTGTAGAGAATCGCCGCCATATCCGTGTCGATTACCCGGTGGTGTTGGCGCGTCGGCGACTGCCCCAACCCTGTTCCCCACCCGACTATTTTGACATTCGCCCGTTCAGGGAGCGCACTACCGTCGTGATCAACCAAAATAACCGCGCGCAAATCCTGACAGTTTCCGACAAAGGGCGCCAAAAGATTGAATCGGTCAATTGAGGTTACCAACAACCGAACATTGCAGTCGTTCATGATGTGTACGACTTGCTCACCCTTCAACAACGGATTGATCGGTACAAACACGCCGCCCGCCCGGGTGGTGCCGAACATCCCGACAATATTCTCGATACGCTTTTCAAGGAAAATTGCAACGCGGTCGGATTTTTGTAAGTCGAGTGTTAGAAAAAAATCTGCGGACTTGCTGACCGCAATATCTAAGTTTTCAAAGCTAAGCAACTGTTTTTGATAGATTAAAGCCGATTTACTCGGCGCGTACACAGCGGATGTGGCAATCAAGTCGTGAACTAGTTCAGCCATAATCAAGCGAAGGGGTTAAAGGGATGGAGTGACTCGAAGTACAGCCAGAATAGTAAAAAGGGTCATCGGTATTACGAATGATACCGTACCACTTTGGTCCTTGCACAAAATGCCGGTTGCAAATTGAGCAGCCTTCACTTGCGATCGTGACCGCCTCGGCAGATCAATCCCAGACTTTGGCCACGCGGCAAGCGGATTCCTAGCTTGATCCAAAGGCAACGAAACGATTAAACCCAATGTGCAGACAGAGATACGATAGCATGAACTCCCGATTAATCCAGCTTGCTCAGCCGATTCCTATTTCTCGGCGCACTGAGGCATGCAACTTCGCCGTTTGCGCGATCCACTTCAGCTAGAAGTTCCTTGTTTACTTACCATCTCTGGCAAACGAGGATGGCGGGATGACACCTGTAATAATTAGGCTAGAACAGTATAAGGTGCAACCCTAAAAAGTTTAGTTGCAATAACCTCGGCTCAAACCGCCTGGTGGTGTTTCGTGGCTAATTGAATTATTCTTATTTGTCTAATCGTTGTTGTGGTTTTCGGTATTTCCCGTTAGAGACGAAACCCTACGAGTGCTGTTTTTTCGTGCAACAACACGGCATTCCGAAGGTCAATACAATGGAATTTTATAAGTGATGATGGTGAGATTATGTTAAGAAATTTTCGAATGGCGGTAGCACTCCTGCTTTATTCACTCCCGATCGCCAGTTTCGCGCAGTATGAAGCTTGCGGCTCTATTGAACGAAAAGACGGCGGCTACGGGCCCTACGACTACACTAACCCTTCCGATTTTCGAAACAAATTGCCCGTGGTTAATCTACACCACTTCAATGCACGAGTTGAGAATCTCATTGGGGGGCACAAGGAAGAAACGCGACGACCCACCGGGGATCTTGGATACGTTCTATTTGCATTTCCAAACCACCACCGGGCATTGAACGCGATGGTTCGTCTGTCCTCCAAGGAAAATACGTCTAAACCAGCCGGATCCAAGTTCACCACAGACTGCTGGCTCGATCGAGCGATACGTTGGCGACCCGAGGATGCGATGGTCAGAATGATCTACGGTAACTACTTATCCAGCGCGCGAATTAAACGCTATAAAGAAGCGATTCCGCACTACGAATTGGCCGAGAAGTACTTGAAAAACAACCCGAATTTGTTTTACAACATGGGCTTGCTGTATTTCCATCTGAAAGAATATGACAAATCCCGAGACTATGCGAAAAAAGCCTATGCCGGAGGGTTTCACCTCTTAGGCCTGAAGCAAATGTTGGTCAAGGCTGGGAAATGGGAAGGCTAGCAACTGAATAGTTTAAAGGCGAAAATGGCGGTGCGCCCGCTCTTCGTCGGGGTTCGCGGCCAATGCCGCATCGCTCTGACGCCAGCCGCGCTTCTAGATGTTCTTCATCCCCGCGTTATTGCCTGTATCGAATCGGGTGCCGTGGCCGGGCCGATTTTTTCGACATGCCTGTTTTTGCTTGTAGCTGACGGTCGCCGTTTGGGCCGCAGCAAAACCCGTTTAACAAACGGCGTCGGCCCTGATGTTTCCGCGTGTTTGCGACGAGCGGATAATGGTTTGTTGCCATTGATACCGTGGGGAACGAAACAATAGCGCAGTAGGCTGAAAACCCCCGCCCATATTGGCGTTCAGGCATACCCCATTGCAGAGGCGCAATGGGTAAGGCTTTCCAGGCATATCGAGTTGAACGCCTTAATGTGGGCGGCTATTAGGACGGCGGGTGGGTGAATTTCCTCTTGGTAGCCGAAAGCATGAGCTTGATTTTGTTGCGATTCGTCTACAATAGGACATTCTATTTTCTACGAGACTCCCGCTATGAATTCACCGGCCGATCGTGCGGTTAGCGCAATGACCTCAACCCTTGATTTGGATCGTCGCGCGATCGTCTTGGCGGGTGGATCCGGGACGCGTCTGTGGCCCCTGTCGCGTGCGACGATGCCGAAACAATTACTCGCCCTCAACGGTCAAGAATCGTTGCTGCAAGACACCATGCGCCGTTTGTTGCCGATGGTGGACAGCCGACATGTCGTGACCGTTACCCACGTTGATCATCGTTTCGAAGTCGCGGGGCAGTTGCACGCAGTGGATGCCGGATTGGCGGGCAATGTGCTGGCGGAACCCGTTGGCCGCAACACGTTACCGGCGATCGCTTGGGCAACGGCGTGTATTGCGAAGGAGAATCCCGCGGCCATTATCGGCGTGTTTTCTTCCGACCACGCGGTCGCTGATGCACCGGCATTCCAAGCCGCTTGGCGCGCCGCCGAGCAAGCGGCAAGCCAAGGCCAGATTGCGCTATTCGGCATGGAACCCACGGAGCCGGCGACGGGATTCGGTTATATTCAAGCCGGCGATGAGATAGAGCTCTCTGCCGATAAGCACTTGCCAGTTCGCAAGGTATTGCGTTTTGTCGAGAAGCCCGATGCCGAGACGGCGATCAAGCTGCTTGCCCAGGGCAATCATTACTGGAATGGCGGCATGTTTGTGTTCCGCGCGGAGACGTTCATGGAAATGCTGCGCGATCTCCAGCCGGCCATATATGAAGCCGCGCTGGGTCTGGCTGAAAGCGGCGAGGCCGTGGCGAAAGAAGCTGTTTATCGCGCCATGCCGGATCTTTCGGTGGATTACGGCATTCTCGAACACAGCAAAAATATCGCCGTGGTTCCGATCAGGATGGGCTGGAGCGATCTCGGCAGTTGGGAGGCGATCTATCAGCAGCGCGACAAAGATGCGGCCGGCAACATGATCGAAGGAGATGTGCTGGCGGTTAGTTCGCAGAATAATTTGTTTTGGACGACCGGCGGAACCATTGCCGCTTTCGGCGTCGACAATCTCGCCGTCGTTCAGACTCGTGATGCGACTTTAATTTGTCCTCGAGAGAAAGTTGCCGACTTAAAACGCTTGGTCTCCGAGGTGAAGGCGCGCCATCCGCACTTGACTGAAACCCATTTGACCGTGGCGCGTCCGTGGGGCAGCTATACAATTTTGGAAGAAGGGCCGTATTACAAGATCAAGCGCATCGTTGTCAAACCCGGCCAGAAGTTATCGATGCAAATGCACTACCACCGCTCGGAACACTGGGTGGTAATTGCCGGAACAGCACAAATCACTAATGGCGATCAGGAGATTTTTCTGGAAGAAAACGAGTCGACGTATATTCCTAAAACCAACCGCCACCGTCTAGAAAATCCGGGCAGGATCCCGTTGCAGATTATCGAGATCCAGACCGGCGCCTACCTAGAAGAAGACGACATCGTACGTTTCGGCGATATTTATGGGCGGGTTGGCTGAGCGCGCGCTAATTTTTTTCGCCGGCCCGTTTGAGTAGGTCTTTTACGTGGTTAACCGGGATCGCGTAGGCGATTCCGCTTGGATCGGATAAGACCTTTTCCTTGGTTAGTTTCACAAAAACCATATTCAACACCCCCACGACCTGCCCGCTGTTCGGATCGTAAAGTGGGCTTCCGCTGTTACCCGGATAGGCGGTCGCATCGAGCTGAAATACATCAAAAGACTTACGCAGTCGCGTGACGGCTTTCACATCCAGATCTTTCGCACCGCGGGTCGGAATCACAATCGGCGTCAGCGAAGAAATCATTGCCTGATGAGTGACGTGATAGAGTCCCAAAATTGCACCGATCGGAAAACCCGTGAAGGCGTAGTGTTGACCTTCGCGTACGCTTGAGGGATCACCCAGGACCAGTGCGGAAAGCGGCGCGCCCTTGATTTTCAGCAGTACCAAATCGTGATCCGAATCACTCGCTACCACTTCCGCTTCACGGATTTCGACCTCTTGGCCGCGTCCGGTCAAAACGATCAAAACCTCTTTTTTCTCAGTATTCAAAAATGCCGGCTTGACATGCATATTGGTGATAACGTGCAGTCCATCGCCGACCACAAAACCCGTACCGAGCATATTCGTGGCCGGGCTGCGGGTTTTCTGGTATGTTCCTATTCCCACGATCGACCCTCTGACTTTTTCGACGGTCTGCGGCAAGTCGGCATGGACAATCGAAACGGCGCCGATCAGTCCCAGGAATAGTAATATCATTTTTCTCAAAACAAATAATTGACGCAGCATAAAGGTGATTCTAGTGGGCATATTGATCCTTTTACATTTTCGAAAATGTTCTATGCTTCAGGGCATTAGCGTTAGTTGACGCAGATTTTCAAGCGGGCCGCTAAGGCTAGCGAGGCCAACACATCGCTGTTGAAGATAAGCTCATTGTAGCCATAGTTCGTTGCTTAATCGATGGAACCGAGTCTATTCGCAGCAACAAAATTTACCCATTTTCTATGAGGATGTTCGCATGAGTGTTGTTGCAGTAGTCGGACTAGGCTATGTTGGTTTACCGCTCGCGGTTGAGTTCGGCAAGCGGCGCGAAACCATCGGCCTCGATCTATCCGAAGAGAAAATCGCAAGTTATAAGCGTTTTATCGATCCCACTGGAGAGCTTCCTTCGTCGGAACTTGAGGCGGCCAAACACCTGAGGGTCACAACTGATCCGAAAGAACTCGCGAACGCCGACTACATCATAGTTGCGGTGCCCACGCCCGTTGACATTGCCCATAAACCGGATTTTTCGCCCTTGGTTGGCTCCAGCACGAGCGTCGGAAAATATCTGAAAAAAGGCGCGATCGTGGTGTACGAATCGACGGTTTATCCCGGCGCGACAGAAGAAGTTTGCATACCTGTTTTAGAAAAACATTCCGGCCTCAAATGGATGAAAGATTTCCACGTCGGTTATTCACCCGAGCGCATCAATCCCGGCGATAAAGAACATACACTCACTAAGATTTTGAAAATCGTGTCCGGTGACGACGCGGAAACCTTGGAAAAAGTTGCGCAATTGTACGAGAGCATCATTATCGCCGGCGTGCACCGCGCGTCCAGCATCAAGGTCGCGGAAGCCGCGAAAGTGATTGAGAACACACAGCGCGATCTTAATATCGCACTGATGAACGAACTCGCGTTGATATTCGATCGCATCGGCATCGATACGATGGAAGTGCTCAAGGCGGCGGGTACTAAGTGGAATTTTTTGCCGTTTCGCCCCGGCTTAGTCGGTGGCCATTGCATCGGCGTCGATCCCTACTACCTCACCCACAAAGCCGAGATGCTCGGTTACATTCCCCAAGTGATCTTGGCTGGACGTCGCATCAACGACAGTATGGGCAAACACATCGCCGAACAGACGGTGAAAAAAATGATCAATGCCGGCTCCCAAGTAAAAGGCGCGAAGGTCAATGTGCTGGGCCTTACCTTTAAGGAAAATTGCCCCGATCTACGCAACTCGAAAGTGATCGACATCATTCAGGAATTGCAGTCTTACGGCATCGACGTCCAAGTTCACGACCCGATGGCAGAATCTACCGAGGCGAAACACGAATACGGCATCACGCTGCGCAGTTGGGATGAGTTGCCGCAAGCCGACGCCATCGTTGCTGCCGTGGCCCACAAAGAATTTCTCGCGCGCCCGATGAAAGATTATTTGACCAAGGTCAAAGGCGGCGGCTGTTTCATCGACGTCAAATGTCAATTCGACCCGGCCGCCGTTAAAGAATCGGGCTTAAGCTTGTGGCGCTTGTAAGGCCATTTCGAACCGCTAGAGAATGACTCAAATTAATCAAGTAGTCGAGCAGTTAAAATCCAACCGTCAGCGCTGGCTGGTGACCGGCGCTGCCGGTTTCATCGGTTCCAATTTAGTGGAAGCGCTGCTGCGGCTCAACCAGTCCGTCGTGGGACTGGACAATTTCTCCACCGGCCATCAACGCAATCTCGATCAGGTGCAGGCGTTAGTTGGCTCTGCAACGTGGACTAATTTCCATTTCATTCGCGGTGACATCTGCGACCTAAACACTTGCCGTGAAGCCTGCAAGGACGTTGATTTCGTCCTGCATCACGCCGCGCTGGGCTCGGTGCCACGTTCGATCGAAGATCCGATACTTAGCAATCACAGTAATGTCACCGGCTTCGTCAATATGCTGGTCGCCGCACGCGACGCGAATACGCAACGTTTTGTATATGCCGCATCCAGTTCGACCTATGGTGACCATCCCGCCTTGCCGAAAGTTGAAGATCAAATAGGCAAGCCGCTATCGCCCTATGCGGTCACTAAATACGTTAACGAACTTTACGCCGACGTCTTCGCGCGTTGCTATGACATGCAAACAATAGGCTTGCGCTATTTCAATATCTTCGGCCCGCGCCAAGATCCCGATGGCGCGTACGCCGCAGTGATTCCAAAATGGATCGCGTCGATGATCAAGAATGAGACCTTGCTGATTAACGGCGATGGCGAAACCAGCCGCGATTTTTGCTACGTAGAAAACGTCGTGCAGGCGAATATCTTGTCCGCCACGACGACGAACCCAGATGCCATCAACCAAGTCTACAACGTCGCCGTGAACGAACGAACTACGCTCAATCAGTTGTTCGACATGCAGCGTAATCTGCTAGTCAAGCGCTTCGCGCATTTGGAAAACTTCAGGCCGCAGTACCAGGATTTTCGCGCCGGCGATGTGCGCCATTCGCTGGCTGACATTAGTAAAGCGCAGAAGCTTCTGGGCTATGTGCCGAGCCACCGTATTGGCGAAGGATTGAGCACGGCGATGGATTGGTACGTTAAAGATCTAACGCGTTAAGTCGCGGTTCTTCCTGAGGGCTCGCGCCGAGCCAAATGTCATGACACCAAAGTCACACCGAATATCCACGAACCTTTCCAAGCAATCTCCAAGACGGGGTCAATTCCGCGTCGCGACCGTTTATCGCGGGCGGCCAAAAACAGTCATACGAATATCAAAACTCAAGGCTCAAAAGCAGGCGTTCATTTTCGCGAAAAGTGTAAGTTTTGCAATTGGTCGGATTGGCCTATGTCACAATGTGCATGGTTTTCCGTCGACGAAGCAATATCAGACATGCGCCTCAATACATTTTCTTTGATTACCGCCAGTTTGATCCTACTCGTGGCAATACCTTGCGTTGCCGAAACGCCCGCCCCAGGTGAAATTCGTAAAGCCGCCGAGCAGGGCGATTCAGCCGCGCAATTTGCACTTGGCCTTATGTATCAGGATGGCTATGGTGTGGTGCAGGATTTCGCCGAGGCGGCGAAATGGTTTCGTAAGGTCGCCGAGCAGGGCGATGCACTCGCGCAATACTCCATCGGCGGAATGTATCGCGAGGGCCAGGGCGTGGCGCGGGATGATGTTGAGGCCGTTAAATGGTATCGCAAGGCTGCGGAACAGGGCCTTTCAATCGCGCAATACTCCCTTGGCAGGATGTATCACGATGGTCAGGGCGTGGCGCGGAGTTATGCCGAGGCAGCGAAATGGTTTCGCAAGGCCACTGAATACGGCGATGCAGCCGCCCAATACGCTCTTGGCGTGGCTTATGCAAAAGGCCAAGGCGTGGAGCGAGATGATGTTGAGGCGGTCAAATGGTATCGCAAGGCGGCCGCGCAGGGCGAGGTAGCTGCGCAATTCAACCTTGGCGTCGCGTATGCAACCGGAGAGGGCGCGCCGCGGGACGATGTTGAGGCGATGAAGTGGTATCGCAAGGCCGCCGAGCAGGGCGATGCTGACGCACAATTCAATCTTGGCGTGGCATATGCAAACGGCCAGGGCGCGGCACGGAATTATGCCAATGCCTATATGTGGGTTTCTTTAGCGGCGGGTCAGAACAACGAAAACGCCCGCCACGCTCTCGACTATTTGGAGAAAAAAGTTACCCCGCAGCAGCGCGATGAAGCGCAGCGCATGGCGCGGGAATGGAAGCCGTCCATAACTAGGCGTTCGCCTGTTTCTCAAAAGGGCAAGTTTCCGAACGAATAAATCAACATACAGTTACGCTTGATGCTCTTAGAACATTTTGCCAAAACATGTGATTTGTAAACCGATACTTCCGTCGGCGGATCGCTACCATAGCTTCTATGACACTGGATGAACACGAATCTGAGTCGGCACAGAACAGGACCGATGCAAAGCTCCGTTATGCAGCCATTCTTTTAGAGGAGCTTCGCAAAGTTGAACGGCGGGGAGATGATTTCGAGCGCGCGCATCAAGAGTCATTCCTATTCCATTTTTTTGGTGTGCGAGATGCCTTTCTTAACGAGTTGAACGTCATCTATGAGTGTGGCCTCCCATTGAGCAAAATCAGAAAGGGGTCTCTGGCCAAGGCTTTGAGGGATAACGGAAAACAATCGAATGAACTCAAAACCATTGTGACCCTTGAGGCCGACCCCGAATCATGGCTCAGTCGCGCAAAAGAAATGCGTGATCACTCTGCGCACAGACACAGTGTACCGAGGGTCTTCCACCAAGGCGGGGAAAGGCACGGAGAAATTTTCCTCACTGACACGAAAACCGGGACGATTATTAACCAAGATTATCTACAGCTATTTGAAAGCTGGCTTGTGTCAATGAAACAGTTAGTCATCAAGCTGAGAACTAAGCAGAACTAACACTTCGCTCATACGCCGGTTAGCTCAATGTTAAGTGAGCACAGGCTGTGCAAGCGAATCGAAAGGATTATTCTGCCCACCATGATGATCCCGGCTAAGGGGCAATCCTCGCGGCCCACTTTCTCCTTTCTTGAAGGGACTGCTTAATAGCAGTCGGTCGGTAACGTCAACTTTGGGTCGAAAATGTCAAAGCCCCGCACCAAATTCGCGTTGAAATCGTTGCGCAATATCCGCGCGCGTCAGCGCGTGATTTTGTCCGCCGCGGCTGGCGATTTTGATCGATCCCATTAGCGCAGCCAGCCGTCCGGTTTTTTCCCACTCCCAGCCTGACTGAATGCCATAGAGCAACCCGGCGCGATACGCGTCACCGCAACCCGTCGGATCAACTAGCTCTGTTGCTTTCACACACGGAATCTCGTGGCGCTTGCCGTTCGCATAAATTTGCGAACCCTGCGCGCCGAGTGTAACGATCGCCGCCTTCACGTTGCGTGCTAAGTGCTCCATCGTCTCGCCGGTTTTTTCCTGCATCATCTGTGCTTCGTAATCATTGCAGGCAAGATAATCCGCTTGGCGCAAGAAAGCGCGAATGTCGTCGCCACCGAACATCGGCAAGCCTTGGCCGGGATCGAAAATAAACGGGATACCCGCTTCCTCAAATTCTTTGGCGTGCTGCATCATGCCGTCGCGGCCATCGGGCGCGATGATGCCCAGCGATACATCTTTGGCATCGGCGATATGATTCTGATGAGAAAAATTCATCGCGCCCGGATGAAACGCTGTGATCTGATTGTCGTCTAAATCCGTGGTGATAAACGCTTGCGCGGTAAAGGTTTCCGGCACGTGGTGAATATGATGTTGCGCGATTCCGAGTTTCGTTAGTCTTTCGCGATAGGATTGGAAATCGTCGCCGACGCTCGCCATGATCAGCGGCTTGCCGCCGAGCATGTGCAAGTTGTAAGCGATGTTGCCGGCGCAGCCACCAAACTCTCGCCGCATGTCCGGCACCAAGAACGCCACGTTCAACATGTGAATCTTGTCTGGCAGAATGTGATTCTTGAATTGGTCCTTGAACACCATGATGGTGTCATAGGCCATGGAACCGCAGATGAGAGCGTGCATGTCGTTTCCAACTAGAAGGAGTTGCCGCGATTATAGCAACTCGATCAAACGCGCTTGCTTTCCTACTGCCCTTTCGGCTTCAGCATAGTCGCTTGGTTCGCCTCGTCGTGGCGCAAGAATTTAATGTCGCCGAAAAAGCCTTCTGACCGCGATTCGGTCGCGTCGGAATCGCAATGAATGCCGATCGAGGTGATGCGACCGGGATCTTCGCCGAAGGCGCGGCGGAAATCCTCCACGATGTTGCGTTTTTCTTGCACCCAATCGCCGATTCGTTCCGCACCACTTCGCGCCAACAGCAGGCGAATGCGCGCGTTCCAGCCATTTTCCACAATACTTTCCTTGGCCGCGCCGTCGCCCCACACATATTCGAGCGTGGCATAGGGCGGTTCTAACCCTAACAGCAAACGTGTTTCGGCAAACGTCATTTGGTCGCCGAAGTCTAGTTTACTTTTGTCGCCGTCGAAGGCGATGATCAACCGCACCGGCGCATCCTCGGTTTTGCGGTTCGTCGTATTGGCGCCGGGCACTAAGCGCGGCGCCTTCCAGCGCCAGTTCAGGATGGGAAACTCGCGTGGATCGATGTCGATATTTTCCATTAACACCGACGACGAATTTTCCGAAGTCGCATGCGCCACTGTCGTGCCGCCGTCGTCGAGCAATTCAAATTTTGTTGGCGCGCGAAATTTCGAGAAACGCAATTCCCGCCAGCCGCCTGGAAAGGTTGCGCCAGGCGCTGCCGCGGAAAACGGCGTGACTTGGAGCGCCGCCGGTTTCCCGCTTCCCTTGGGCGTGTGGGCGCAACCACTTTGCAACGCAGACAGCGCGACAAGAATGAGACAAATAAATCCGGTTTTATGCAATTCGAACATACGAAGCAATCCTGAGTCGGTTGGAAAATTCGGATGTCTCGTGGCGCATCCGCTTCATGGATCTGTTGCACTAACTTCTCAGTATTTGTATGCGCGAATAAACTTACAATGCGCCATAAAAAACCACATTACAATGCACTATCCAACCCAACCCGCGGTAGGGAGGTGGTCGCCGCCATTTAACTGGAATGCCGCGGTTCCTATCGCATATTGCGAGTCTTCCCCCAGCTATCGATAATCCAGCCTTGCTGCGGGTTCTTTCCTAGTGCAATGGCATCTTGACTGTTATTCCACAAGAACACCGTTAGCGGTATTTTGCTGGTCAATTGATTGTCGAACACATTCAAGTCGCTGCTATCGTTGATACGTTTTTCTGCAGCCACGCGGATGAAACTCCGCCGACTGTAACTGCCCTCGCCTTTAATCATCACGTTATTACTAATATTTCCTGCCGTACCGTTGGGAAGATCAATCAGTTGTGAGGCAACCCCGTCCGTGTCATCAAATTGGTTGCTGATGATTTCCGTCGTTCGGGCGCGACTCTTAATAAAGTGCCCCCCTGCCGCCAGCAGGAAAACCGAATTTGTCACGCGGACTTTATCAATGTTGCTTACGTAGATACTGTGCGCGCATTGCAGCACACCATCACACCTGCCCAATCTAACAAATAACGACTTGTCGATCATCAACTGCATGCCCGGTCGCGCTGCTGTCATTATGGCCGTCTCGTTATTGTAAAAAATTGAATTGCGAACGAAAACAACGCCACGCTCGTGGCGAATGCCTGCGCCGTTCCCGTCGGCCACACGCATATTTCTGAACACTAACCCATCAACGGTCATACGCTCGCCGCGAGCGACCAAGGCCGCTTTGCCCTCACAGGTACCACCATCAAACTGCGCGGTTCCAGGTTGCGTTGCCTTGAGCGTTAAACTGCGCTTTAATATAACCGCACAGTCCGTATAGCGCCCTGGCGGTAACATGATTATGTCGCCGTCCTTAGCCGACGCAAGAAACGGTTGCAGTTTGCGCTCAACCAGTCCCACCGCAAAGGATTTGGTCGGATCATATTCATCTTCAGCGCCCGGCGGAAGGAGCAAGGAACGCTCACCAATATCGACCGGGATCATTGGCCATTTGACCAGCGACCAAAGTGGTTGTAGGCCAGGATATTGTGGTTCGTACCACGCGAGCTGCGTTTGCATGGCGCGTGAATACACTTCTTGCAGGCGCGGACCTAATATCCAACGCCACAACAAAAACGTCATGGAAATCGAAGCTAAGCTGAATAATAGCAGCCACTTAAGCGGTCCGCGTTTAGCCGCTGGAGTTGATTTTCCCCGTTTTAGCACGCGCTTAACATCAATGCTGCGTTGACTGCGCCTGATGTCCCGAGGCGATTCGGATAATTACGGAGGCTGCGGGTAAAACGCTTACACCGCAATTTTTCGCGCAGGAAATCTGAATTGGGCAACTGTCTTTCCGCCGACGCATGAGTCAAACATGCGTAAATAAATGGGATGGATAAGGGTCAACAATCGTTATTACTCAGCCCAAATATAGCGAATAACGAGAGGGCGGTCAAACCTAAGCCTATGCCTAAATCTACAAATTGTGTTCGCTCACAAAAATCTGACAGCCAACGGAATTCACTAGAACAATTTGTGTTGTAGCAAGGCGAAAAGCCTGGCCGATTCTCAATACTGTTCGGCGGGATATTTTTTGCGTAAATTTTTCGTGGCGATATGAGCAGCGGGTCGGATAGCGTTAGTGTCAAATCCGATGGACTGTATTGTTGTCGGGCAGTGCAGTCATGGCTCAGGAACGGTGAATTGCGCACGCTTTAAATCGCCACGATCGAGAAACCGTTGCCACAATCGCAACCAAGTGCGCCAGTCGTGTCCGCCCGCAATGACGTCCACATGCCGCGGTGGCAGCCGCGCCGCATAGCGGCCGAGGGGCTGCGCAAAGCGATCACTCGCGCCATAGCTCAAATAAAATTTCAGCGGCGTTTCGCTTTGCTTAAAATCCCTTAGCCAAGCCAGAACCAAGCGCTGCTCGTCCCACGGATCGGCAAGATCCGGGCGCCAGGCATCCAGGCCGCCTGCCGCTTGAACTTCGTCGAAAATCTGCTTCTCGCCGAGGAACGGCGCTAACAATAACATGCCGATCACTTCATTTGCATGCTGGCGCACGTATTGCAACGAACCCCAGCCGCCGAGGGAAATACCAACCAACCAAATGTAGCGATAACCCTTCGCTCGCGCGGGCAGAATGACATCGTGGTGCAATCGTTCCACGATCATGTGCTTGTCGTAATAGCCCCAGTGCGCGCCAACCGCGACCAGGTCGGCATCGATGTTGCGCACGCGCACGGCTTCGATGAACCCTTTGTCAAGAAACGCTTCAGGCGCATCGCCTATGCCGGGTAACAACACCATCAGATTTTGGCTGGCGCGTGTGCCGCTCTGAAAATGAATCTGATCGATCGGGGTGATGACGGGCAACTGGGTTGCGCAGCCGGCTAGGCCAAGCAGAACAAAAAACGTGAAACACCGGAACCCCATTATGGCGCGGCTACCGGTGTTGCCAGCGACCGATCCGGCGTCAACACCGCGGCGAAGATTAGGCTTAACACGGCGCCGCAAGCGACCGTCGAGCCGATGGCGGCAAGCACCGGCGTCTGGCACAGGCCGAGTAGGCCGAAACCGATAATCGTGGAGATGTTGCACAACACCAGCGAGGCCAAGGTTCGCTCCGGCGCGGCGCGGGCAAAATTTTCGTTGTCGAAAAATAACGAGTAATTCGATCCGACGCCGATTACCAACAACAATCCAACCAGGTGAAAAATACTTAGCGCGTGGCCGCTGATGAGAGTGAGCGCCGTGGTCACGATCACCGCGGCGGCGAGCGGCGCGAGGACGCGATAGGTGCGCCCGAGACTGCGTAGGCTCACCAGCAACAGCAGCGTGATTGCCAATGAACCCAGCAGCGCGTTAATCATCGCTTGGTGACGGTAGCGGCCGAATAATTGATCGGACTCACTCTTCAGATTGATCAGCGATACATTACTATCTTGCAAGCTTGCGATCGACTGGCGCAAAACGGCTTCATCTTTCAAGCCGCGCAGTGGCAGCAGCGCGACCGTGGCGCCGCGCTTGGTTACGAGCAAGCCGTCGACCTTGAGTTGAAACGCAGTGCCGGCCAGGCCTTCGCGCGTCAGAAGCGGGGCCGATTTGCTCTTCGCGATGTCGTTCAAGAACGGTTGAAACAACCCGTTTTGAAACGGCATGCCTTGAAGCGCCGCATCCAGATTGGCTCGCAGCACGGATGCCTCCGGGAGCGAAGCGCGGCGCGCCTCCTGGCTTGCCTTGCTGGGTAAATATAATGACGGTGCATCGAAGCCGGTGATGACGCCTTGCTCGATCAGCGGCCGCAGCGTGGCGCTGAGTTTTTCCGATCGTTGCAACGCCGATTCTTCATCGGCGCCTTTGACTGCGAGCAACACGCCGACGTCCGGCGCGCCGATGTCACCGCGCAGCGCTTCATCGAGTTTCTTGTCGGCGATCGGCATCGGGCTGAGGCTGCCGAGATCGTCGTTCCACAAGTTGTTACGATGCGCAAATATAATGCCGACACCGATCGCCGCCAGCGCCCACACCAAGGGTTTTAGTTTCGGCGCGAATTGCGCCGCGCCAATTAAGCCGCGCTGCAATCGACTGCCGATCGGCGCGCTGAATCCCGCCGGCATGAAATGCGGCAAGAGCCAGCGCGTGACCAGCAGCGCGGTGACAATGCCGGCGATGGAAAATAGTCCCAGTTGCCCGAGGCCGGGAAAGCCGGAGAAAAACATCGCGCTAAAACCAGCGGTCGAGGTGAGCACGCCCAGGCGCAGCGTCGGCCAGATGCGCGCCAGGGACTCCTGCGCCGGTCGTTCCTTGGTTTGATGCGTGAAAAGATACAACGCGTAGTCGACCGCTTCGCCGATCAAGGTCACGCCGAAGCCGAGGGTGATGCCGTGAACCGAGCCGTACATCACACTGACGGCGCTGATGCCGACCAGAACGCCGGTGCCGACGGGCAGTAAACCCAGCACGAGAATGCGAGGCGAGCGATAAAACCACAGGATCAGCATGGCGACCAATACGGTCGCGACAGTGGAGTTTTTCGTCGCGTCGGAACGTATCGCCTCGCGCGTGTTGATCGCGAAAATGCCCGGCCCGATGGCAAGGAGTTTGAGTTCTTTGCCGCCCGCAACTTTGGCGAAGCGCTGGCGAATGTCGTTCTGAATCGCCTCTTGCGCGTCGAGGTCAAAGCCCGGCGCTTTGGTCTGCGCCACCAGCAACGCGCGTTTGCCGTCACGGGAAAACCACACGCCGTCACGTTGCGCGGGCCGGCTCTCGCCTTCGAATTGCTCGATCAGATGAATGAATTCACCGCTCGGATCCTCCGGCAGAATGCGCTTTACCAACATGCCCAGCGGCGAGCCGAGTAGATCGAGATTTTTCTCCAGCGACGCGCGCAGTCCCGCCTGAGAAAAGTGTTGCGGTGTGACAGCATCGCTGAGCAGGTAACGATTCTTCAGCAAGAAATCCCGCTCCGGTCCCATGCGCGTTTCGTCGCCGTTATGCACATAAGCCAGACTCGGCATCGCGACTAATTGGTCGAGCAACGCTTTGCTGCCCGCGACGCGTTGCGCTTCATTGCCGCCTTCGATGGCCAACAATAAAATCCGCGACACCACGCCGTCTTGCAATTGATCGACCAGAATTTGCTGCGCTTCGGTTGGCTTACTCGGCAGAAATGCCGTGATGTCACTGGTGATCGTGGTGTTGCGAATGACCCAAACGGCTGCGAGCACTGCCAACAGCCAAATTGCCGCAGCGCGCAGCGCGTGAGATTTCAATTGTTATTCATGCCAGAAGGCAATTTGCATGCGGTCGCCAGGCAGAATATGGCTACGAGGGCGTACCCACGCGGCTCTTGGCGATGCTCATATCCGGTTGTGCGGCACTCGTTGCGACATCATCAGTCACGGTCATCACCGAACGATCGCCATCGGACTCGGTAATTTCAATTGTCGCGATACGATCTTTGCTGCCGCGAATGACGATGACTTGAATCAGCGCCGACATTTTTTTCTCCGTCGGTTGCAATTGCAATTGCCACGCTTGGCGCGAGCCCTCGAGTTTGACTTGGTAGAACTGTTGTAGCGCCGAGAGATCGCCTTTCAGCGTGCCGCGAATGCTTTCGACAAACGCCCACAGCACCGGATAATCTTGGATTTGCAGCGAACGCTTACGGCCGCGCATCTCAACGGTCAGCGTATCTTGATCGACCACCATGCTCTCGGGTTTCGGCGACAGCGTCAGTTTTTCCAGTCGATAGGGCGCGGTGTAAATCAACTGGCCAGACGACTCCAGCGGCGCGTTGAGCAGCTTCAAATATTTTTTTTCGACAAAGGTTCCCTTCGCTTGTTTGACGCGACCCAAATCGATCATCAGTTCTGGCAGTCCCCAGGCGGGCTCCGCGGCGTAAGCGGGTAACGCCATCGCGGCGAAAAGGAACACACATTTAAGAATCGATTTTGTCATCGCTGTTCCAGAAGTCATAGAAATTAAACCAGTTATAGGGCGCCAAGCGGCAGTAATGTTCGAGTCGCTCGACATAACGCCGCTGCCAGGACTGAATAACGTGCTCACGCTCTTTGCGGTCGACCGGCAGACCATCCACCAATTGTTCAAAGTATAAATCATAGCGATTGCCGCCCCGATACAAGCCAACCATGAGGATAACCGGGCATTTCAACATCGCCGCCAATCGAAACGGCGCGTCGGGAAATTCGGCCTCTTGCCCAAAAAAATTAACCTTCACCTGCCCGGTTGCGCTGATCGCGCGATCGCCGAGCATGCCAACCAATTCACCGGCGTCGAGATGTTCGCCGATTTTTAACATCGAATCGAGCTTGCCCAGGCCGATGATGTTCATTTTTAAATTCGGATTGATGGCATGCAATACCGCGTTCAACTTTTGCGCAATATCTTCGAACATCAACATACGCACCGTGACGCCGCGGCGCTTCTCGCCGATGGCGCGCAACATCTCGAAGCTGCCGATGTGCGCGCCGAGCAGGAAGGCGCCGCGCTTGTTGTCGACCAGATCGAGTAACGGCTCGTGGCCGAAACTCTGAATGTCGAATAGATCGAAGCGGTCGCTGAGCAGAAACACGCGATCCAACGCCACGCTGGCGAAGGTTAAATAGTGTTGGTAGACATCGCGCCAACGCGCCGGACGACCCAGCGCGCGCGTCAAATATTGCTGCGAAGCACGGCGTGCCGTAACGGAAAACAGAATGAAATAAAGGCAAATCGGATAGAGAAACCATTGCCCGACGCGCCGACCCAATACCGAGGTAATCCAAACCAATGTTCGCAACGCGAAAATGTTGCTGCGTTCCGCCTGTGCCAGCCACTGCGGATTCATCGGCGCGTGTAGGCAAAACTGCCGGACAACACCGTCGTTCCATTCACGCTGCATTGGAACGTAACGTTGCTCGGCGCGACGGAGTCGAATTCAATGCGCACCGTGTCTCCGGGCAGCGTCGGACTTAAAAATTTAGCGACCTTAATGGTGGTCGTGGCGAGCGGCGCGGCAATCAAGGTTTCCCACGCATGAATCACTTCACTCAACAACAGCGCGCCGGGAACAATGGGATTGCCGGGAAAATGACCTGCGGCCGACGGATGATCTCGCGGAATAATAATGTCGACCTGGTTCATTCGAGGCTAAGGTAAAACTTAAGCGCGCAAGCTTAGCACGAGGGCGGCGATTGCTTCGCGCGGCAATTTGCCCGTGCTGTTGCGCGGCAAGGCATCGACAAAATGAATCGGTCGCGGCAAAAATGCGGCGTCGATGCGACTGCGCAGCGCGCTCGTCAGTCGCGCCGACGTCAGCCCTGGGGCCACCACCAAGGCCGTCAACCGGGTAATGCCGTGGCCGTGTTCATCGGGCATGAAAAACACGCCGTCGTTCACGCCGGGGATCGCGTTGAGGTGGTAGTTCAAGTTGGCGAGCGAGGTGCGTTTTCCGGCGATATTTATTACGTCGGCGGTCCGTCCGTGAAGTATGAAGTGTTGATCGTCGATGATATCGATTACGTCCAACAGCTTGGCCTCGACTTCCACCGAACCGCCGTGGGTAAATACCTCCGCGCCGCGCGCGTAAACGCGAATGTCGCGATAGGTTTGCCAAGTCGGATCGACCACCGTGCGCCGCGTTGCGACTTGGCCGGCTTCGGTGCAGCCATACACTTCATACAACGGTGCGCCGAGTTTCGATTCCGCCAACTGCGCCAAGTCCATCGGCAATGGCGCCGTCGCGCTGACGAGACAGGAAAGCGCCGGTACGGCCTCTGCATCGCTTAACAACGCCCGCAAATGAAACGGCGTCGTGACCAACACCCGCGCACCGGGCAACTGCGCCAAAGCCGCGCGAATATCCGCCGGATAAAACGGATGGCCGGCAAAAAAAGAAATACCCGTTTGTAGCGCCAAAATCAAACTGGATTCCAGGCCGTACATATGCTGCGGCGGCACGGTGCCGACCAATGTGGTGGCGGAGCCCGAAACCAGGGCAAAGCGTTCCGCTTGAGCAATTGCGCCATACGCCACGCCACCCCAGGTTTTGATGTGCGCGCTTGGCCGGCCGGTGGAACCCGAAGTAAACACGTAGGCCGCGACTTGCTGCGCCGGAATGGTTGGAACAACAAACGCGCTGGAAACCTCATCATCGAGGGTGGGAAAATCGAAACGCTCGAGGTCGATTTCCGTGAGCGGACTATCGGTCAAGCCATACAAGCCCGGATGATCTTCCGCCAATGAGGCAACGAAGGCGGGCGTGTAATTGGGCGGCAGCAAACTGATCTGTCCACGCACCAGGGCGGCACACAAACCCACTGCGAAACGATAACGATCGCCACACAAGTTAATGACGTAGCGCCGTGCCGGAAGCTGCGCCGCGAGGGATTGAACGTCGCCGACAAACTGTGCGGCGGAAACGATCGCGCCGGCTCGGTAGGCCACGGGCTGGCCAGGGTGGCGATGTTGAATCAGTGGAATGGACATCGTTAAAGCGACTACTTGATTTCTGACTTCGCGTTGGTGTGATCGGCCATCGCTTGCATGCCCTTGAAAATCGACACGTGAGGGAAATCCGGAATCGTTTTGATGCGGTAAAGGTATTCGCCGACGAACAGCAGAACGGCCAGAGGAATACCCAGTACGTTGGCGAAAAAAGACCAAACCGTCAGCGGCGCGAAATAATAGAGCAACAGCGAAATGACGATAGTCGCCGCGAAATAAATTGTCCAGATCCAGGTGACCATCACCGTGTACGCCGCGATCTGAATGGGCAGCGAGCCATGCACGCGCCGCGCCAAGCTGGAAATCAGCGGCTCGCGGCCGGGCAGCAAACTGCTGCCGAACAGCATCATCAGCAAGACATTAAACAGCACATGCTCGAAATAATAGGCGGCGGAAAAATCGATTAGCTCGGCGATCCAGGCAATAGCGAGCAGAAATGCGCCAAGCGCAAGCAGCAGCGCGGTTCTCAGTGGATATTTTGTGTTTCTCATCAGCCAAAAAACGTAGCTGACGATGGGCAACAATGCCAAGCCAATGCCGAACGGCCCGGCGGCGTTTTTCACGACAAAGAAATGTAGAATCAGTGGGTAGGCCACCACGCCGGCCACGGCAATAACCTTGATCGGCCAGCCGGCCTTCACCGTCATGGCGGGTTACTTCGTCCGGTTCGCTTCGATGTGTTGATTGAGGCTGCGCAGTGAAGTGAAAATACGAACATTGTCGCTGTCGTCGGACTTGATTTGGAAGCCATAGGTTTTGGAAACCGCCAAGGCGATTTCCAGGATGTCGATGGAATCGAGCCCCAGCCCGTCTTTGTAGAGTGGCGCCTCCGGCTCGATCTGCTCCGGCGCGACCTCTAGATTCAAAGTGGAGACGATGAGTGCGGCCAGTGCGCTTTCATGGCTGGTTATTGCTTGGACATTGCTCATGGTGGGGCTTGGTTTGGCATGAATGCCGTGCAGTCGCTAGAGTTGATATTATACGGGTAAGGTTTAATTCGCTCAAATTCCGCCGGGGCGTAGAAATTTACATGCAACCACTCATCATTCGAAGTTACAGCACCGCCAACTGCCTCGGCGCCAGTCGCGGCCCGTTGTACGCCGCATTGCGCGAGCGCCGCTCCGGGCTGACTCATTGCGCGTTTGAAACCGTCGATCTTGATACTTACGTCGGCCAAGTGCCCGACGCCGAGCTCGCCCCGCTGCGCGAGGACCTCAAAGATTTCGAATGCCGCAATAATCGCTTGGCGCAGCTCGGCTTGCGTCAAGATGGTTTCGAGCAAGCTGTCGCGCAACTACGCGAGCGCTATGGTGCGGCGCGCATCGGCGTATTTCTCGGCACCAGCACCGCCGGTATATTGCAGACAGAATTGGCCTATCGTCGACGCGATCCGGTCAGCGGCGCGCTACCGGCGGATTTTCATTACGAACATACGCACAACACGTTTTCGCCCGCGAGTTTCGTGCAGCGTTACTTGGGGCTCACGGGGCCGGCGGTGGCCGTTTCGTCGGCGTGCTCGTCCAGCGCAAAGGTATTTGGCAACGCGCAACGCATGATCGCCGCGGGGTTGTGCGATGCCGCCGTCGTCGGTGGTGTCGATAGTTTGTGCCTCACGACGCTGTACGGTTTTAATGCGCTGCAACTCGTTTCCAAGAAGCCTTGCCGACCCTTCGATGCCGAACGCGATGGCATTTCCATCGGCGAAGCCGCCGGCTTTGCGTTGCTGGAAAAAGCCGACGGCGCAATCGGCAACGATCAACTGGCGCTGCTCGGCGTCGGCGAAAGTTGTGATGCTTACCATATGTCCACGCCGCACCCGGAAGGATTGGGCGCGCGCATGGCAATGCAAGGCGCGCTGACGCAAGCGGGACTCGGCACGACGGATATCGATTACATCAATCTCCATGGCACGGCGACACGCAGCAACGACGCGACCGAAGCGCTGGCGGTCAGAATGATTTTTGGCAATGGCATCGCCGCAAGTTCCACTAAAGGCTGGACCGGCCATACGCTCGGCGCGGCCGGAATCATCGAAGCGATTATTTCCTTCATCGCCATCGAAGAAAATTTCATGCCCGGAAGCTTGCACACGGCCACCGTCGATCCCGCCGTTGAAATTCAATACTTGAAAGACAATCGTCAGGGGTTGGTTAAACGAGTGCTGAGCAATTCCTTCGGCTTCGGCGGCACCAACTGCAGCGTAGTAGTCGGGCGGGTGCAATGATGCGCGTTTATGTCGATGGCATCGGCCTGATTGCGCCCGGTTTGAGCGGCTGGGCTGCGAGTGCGCCGATATTGGCGGGAACCACGCCCTATGCTGCGGCGCCGTTAGCGATTCCTGTGTTGGAAATTTTGCCGCCCGCCGAGCGCCGCCGCACGCCGGTCGTCGTCAAACTCGCCATCGCCGCCGGTTGCGAAGCGCTGGCCGACGCCGGCCAGCCCGCCGCGGATACCGCTTCGGTATTCACCTCATCCGGCGGCGATGGCGACGTGATTCATCAGATTTGCGACTCGCTTGCGCAGCCCGAACGGGAAGTATCGCCGACGCGATTTCATAATTCCGTACACAACGCCCCCGCCGGTTACTGGGGCATTGCCACCGGCGCTCACCAGCCGTCGACCAGCCTGTGTGCGTTCGATGCCAGCTTCGCCGCAGGTCTGATCGAAGCGGCGACCCAGGTTTGCGTCGATGGCCGCAAGGTGTTGCTGGTTGCCTATGACGCGCCCTATCCTGAGCCACTCAATGGTGTGCGACGGATCAGCGCCGGTTTTGGCATTGCGATGTTGTTGTCGCCGCAGCAATCGGAACAAAGCCTTTGCAGTTTAGAAATCGCCCTGGTCTCAAACGCGACGCCTATTACTAAATCGGCTCAAGTGGAGTTGGAAAATTTTCGCACCAATGTTCCTGCCGCACGCGCCTTGCCGCTTCTCGCGAGCATTGCCAAGGGCGAAAACGCGACCGTCATCATTGACTATCTCGGCGACAATGCGCTGCACTCGGTGATAAAGCCATGCAAATAGATAAAGCCGAAATCGCACGCCGTATTCCCCATGCCGGTGCGATGAATTTGCTCGACAGCGTGATCGAATGGAATGCTGAGCACATCCGTTGTCGCGCCACCAGTCATCGCGATGCCAGCAACCCGCTCCGCGTGAATGGCACGCTCTACGCCATCAGCGGCGTGGAATATGCCTCGCAGGCCATGGCGGTGCATGGCGCATTGTCCGGCGCGGTTGCGGGACGCCCACGCGCCGGCTATCTCGCGAGCCTGCGCGACGTGGTGTGCCATAGTGCGACGCTCGACGGCGATCACCATGAACTGACGGTTTATGCGGAAAGCCTGATGGGCGATGAGACGCGCGTAATGTATGCGTTCACTGTTTCTTCCGGCGAACAAAAAATCATCACCGGCCGCGCCACCGTAGTGCTCGATATCAGCAACCTCACATCATGAA
>JANNMV010000182.1:0-1923 GCA_031398205.1 Pseudomonadota bacterium
TAATTCGTACAAACGCCGGAAGACCTCACCAGGCTTGCCGTCGCCGACCAGCTTGCCGTCCAATTGGGTTATTGCCAACAACTCACGCAGGCTCGCAGAGAGCATCAATTCATCTGCTGCCTTCACCTCCGACTCCGCGACGTCGCGCACTTGGGTTGGAACACCGTTCGCGAGCGCAAGTTCCAACAGCAACTCGTAGGTGATGCCGGGCAAAGCCAAGCGCGATTTCGGTGGCGTAACGAGCACGCCATTGCGCACCACAAAAATATTACTCGACGAACCCTCGGTCAAATAGCCATCGCGAAACAGCACGCATTCGGCGCCGCCTGCGTCGTTGGCAAACTGGCGCAACATGTTGGCGCCGAGTAGCGAAGTCGATTTGATGTCGCAGCGCAACCAGCGAAAATCCACCAGGCTCACGGCGGCGACGCCGTTGTCGATTTGTTGCTGTGGGGGTGAAACGAATGGGCTGCTCAACATGAAGACCGTGGGCTCAACACCTTGCAACAAGCCGAATTCCCGTTTCGCCACACCGCGGCTTACCTGCAGATAAACCGCCTGGTCGTCGTGTTCGCTGTAGTTGACGAGGTCACCTATCAGCCCAGCCCATTCGCCATCGGAATGGGGCGAGGCAATGCGAATTTCGTCGAGGCTGCGTTGCAAGCGGGCGATGTGCGCCGCCAAGCGCAGCGGCTTGCGGCGATACACCGGAATCACTTCATAAATCGCGTCGCCAAAAATAAAGCCGCGATCCAAAACGGAAATCTTTGCTTGATCGAGCGGCAAAAATTCACCGTTCAAATAGCAAATCGTTGCGTTCATTTCAGCATTAATCGCAGGCTGTCCCAGGTGCGGCGGAAAAATCCGGCCACCGGCACGGCTTCGACCGCCAGCACGGGATACTCGGCGATAGTCTTGTCGCCAAGGGTGAGTTTCATCATGCCGATCTCTTGGCCTTCGGCCAACGGCGCGATCAACGGCTGCGTGGTAGTCAGCGTCGACTGCACTTTTTCGAATTGGCTGCGCGGCAGCGTTAGGAACAGGTCGTGGAGAAAACCGGCTTTCACGGTTTTTTCCTGGCCTTTGTACACCTCGAGAAGAGTCACCGATTCGCCTTGCTTATACATGCGCCGTGTATCGTAAAACTGGAAACCGTAGTTCAATAATTTTTGACTCTCGATGGTCCGCACCGTGTCCGACGCCGTACCAAGCACGACCAAAATCAGACGCCGATCGCTGCGCTTCGCCGAGCTGACCAAACACCATCCGGCGCTATCCGTATGCCCGGTCTTCATGCCATCCACGGTCGGATCCAACCACAGCAAACGATTGCGATTCGGCTGCGTGATCTTGTTGTACTTGTACTCGCGTGTCGAGTAGATGGTGTAGAACTCCGGGAAGTCTCGAATGATCGCGGCGGCCAGCACGCTCAAATCTTCCGCCGTCGAATAATGCTGCGGATCGGGTAGGCCGGTGGCGTTGAGAAAGTGCGAATTTTTCATGCCTAGGCGCGCGGCTTCTTTATTCATCAATTCGGCGAAGGCCTCTTCGCTGCCGCCCATCGCTTCGGCGAGCGCAATGCTGGCGTCGTTACCCGATTGGATAATCATGCCACGCAACAACTCGCTGACGGTGACCGGCACCTTGAGGTCAATGAACATGCGTGAGCCGATAGCCTTCCACGCTTTTTCCGATACCGGCAGCGCTTGATCTTCCGACAAGCGCTTTTCCTTAATATTTTTGAACGCGAGATAGGCCGTCATCAATTTGGTCAGCGACGCCGGTTCGACCTTGAGATCGGGACTTTGGCTGACAAGAATTTGTCCACTCTGAAAATCCCGCAACACGAAAGATTTGGCCGCGACATTCAGCGCACCAAACGCCACCGCCGCGGCAGGTTGCGACGCGACTGCGTCAGGTTTG
>JANNMV010000216.1:0-6886 GCA_031398205.1 Pseudomonadota bacterium
GGCAATGAACTACACAGTGGAAAAGGTAGCGCTGTTAAAAAGCGGTAGCAGCTTGAGCGGCTGCGCTTTGCTGGTAGTCGCCGGGCCCAAGACGTCATTGCTGGCTGCGGAAATATCGGCGATCGGAAAATTTCTTGACGCTGGATACAATGCAATTTTTATGCTCGACCCGTTCGTCGAAACGGGGTTGGAACCGGTTTTGGAAAAATTTGGGGTCGTGGCCGGAAAGAATATTGTCATCGACCCGACCAGCCATTTCTGGGCAGACCCGTCGTCACCTGCCGTGTCCGAATATAACTTTCATCAAATCACCGATAAATTACCGTTGACGTTTTTCCCGGGGGCGCTCGCGCTTTCGCCGACGCCCAAGCAGCCCCCAGGGGTGTCGGTTTCGCCATTGATCAATTCCTCAAAAGCCAGTTTTGGCGAAACGACCGCCAACCGCGCCGAATTTAATGAAGGCCAAGATGTAGCGGGCCCAACGACCATGATGGTGATCTCGAACCGACGTCCGGAAACAGCGAACAACGCCGCCGCGATATTATCGGAACTACGCGGCGAAAAAGTCACTGCGAATACGCCGCCGCCGGAAGCCTTCGATTTCAAACGCGGGCGCCTCGTCGTCATCGGCGATTCGGATTTCGCCACTAACTCGTTCTTCCACATCATGGGCAACGGCAAGTTGTTTTTAAACACGGTGAACTATCTGGCGTCCAAAGAAAACCTGATCGGCGTCGAGCCGCGCACGTTCGACCGGCCGCGCGTGAATCTGACCAATCGCCAAATGAAGGGCACGTTTTTTCTGTCGGTGATTCTTATCCCGTTGCTGCTCGCTGTGATCGGCACGGCAGTGTGGTGGCGCCAACGATGAGTGCGGCGTCAGTCATGCGCCCACGCGTCGTAATCATTTGGGTGTTACTTCTGGCGCTGGTGGCTGCGATTGTTTTTATTCAATACAAAGACCGCACTGCACCGACGGTTATCGAAGTCGCGCCGGCCGAATCGAAAATGTTATTGCCGATGTCGATGGATGACGTCGGCGCACTGGAGATTTTTCATGGCGGTAGGTTGCATCGCTTCGAGCGTGACTCATCGGGCAATTGGTTTTATCATGCCCATGGTGCGGCGAAGGCGGACGATGCGGCGCATGGCCATCAGACCGACACCACGCAATCGAACACGATCGCGACGGCATTGCGCGGCTTCGGCCGCACCCAAATGGAACGGGAATTTCCGCGCAGCAACGAGGTAGAATACGGCCTAATCGCGCCGGAGATGTTCGTCCTGGTGTACGGAAAAAATACCGCACAACTGCTCGATAAATTTACCGTCGGCCTAATCGCGCCGGATGGTTTGAGCCGCTACATTGCGACCAATACCTATCCAAGAGTCGTTACCATTGCGAATTATCAGATCGAGAATTTGCAGAATCTCCTCCAGGCCGTCGGCGCAATACCTGCCACGAAATAATTCCCGAGGCATCGCCAGAAGGCAATCGGCATGCGGCTTGCGTGGCATGCATGCCGCGGAGGCAAGCTGGATAAGCCCCCTGGCACGATGCCTAATTCAACATCGTCAATTCTTCGTCGACGAATGGGCCCGCTCAACGGCTTGATCTACGCAATTCTTGATCGCCACCATGCCGCGACGACCATATTCCGCGTCGCACACCGCAATCAACCCTGCTCGGTCCTTGGGATAGCTCGCCAGTGCCGACTCCGCTTCAATATCGTTGTCCATGCAGGCCTTCACCCAAGTCCAACCCTTCTCATTACCGCGTCGACAGCGGTCGAGGTAGCGTTTGTATTTCTCGGGATACTGCAATACCACGGCGCGCGTCGATTGATTTTCCTTGATGCAAAGATTGATCATATCCACCCCCCACTCCGCATTGGAAAAATGGCAGCCGCTCACGATCTCATCCTCTTCACCGGCAGAGGCGCCAAAGGCAAGCAATAACAAGAGTGCAATAGAAACCTGGCGCATCGCGGCGCGTGAATAACGGAACATTGTCTTCTCCTTCCGAGAGAACGCGTTTTAGTAGTCGTTGCAAAAGTAAGAAACCATGGATCGATCATACGCTTTTGACTCGCCGCCTCACAAACGTTTGACCGCTCACAAGTGAAGCGTTAAAGTCTTTCTTATCTTACCAAACGTCATCGTATCGCTACGGCAACACACAGAAAATAACCACGAGGCAACCCATGAAACATAGCATCGATCCTTACGGCGCAAGACTCCCGATCAAACTGGACACGACATCCAACGGCGAATTTCTGCCGGTGCCGCTATCGGATGTGAATCGTGCGGCAAACCGTCTCGCCCATGACGAAGCGGATCGTAACGCCAAGCGCTTGGCATTGCCGCGGCGGGATTTTCTGATTTCCGCCTGTGGCGCTGCGAGCACGCTGCTGGCATTCAATCAGGCCAACGCAGCAGCGGGTAAACGCGGTGGCTGGTTTGCGCTGGATCAAGAAGCGGCGCTGGATCAACAACTGGCTGCAGCGAGTGTCGAGGGCAAGGAGTTTATTTTCGATGTGCAAGGTCATTTCGTGAATCCGCAAGGCGCATGGATAAAAACCCTGGCGCCCGAAGCGCAGCCGCTGAAGTTCGCAACCAAAACGTCATGCGAAAAAGCAAGTGAGCCTGGCGATCGGAGTTATTTGAACTGCCTCAATCACGAAGAATTTATCAAAGATGTGTTTTTGGATAGCGATACCGACATGATGGTATTGTCCTTCGTACCGTCGCGCCGGAACGCTGAACCGCTTACGATCGAAGAAGCGGACGCCACACGCCGCATCGTCGATCGCATGGAAGGTTCGCACCGGCTGCTATTGCACGGACGCGTCAACCCGAATCAACCCGGTGATATCGAGGCGATGGACGAACTCAAGGAACGGTGGGGCGTCAGCGCATGGAAAACCTATACCCAATGGGGACCGGACAAGAAAGGATTTTTTCTTTCGGACGAGCCCGGCACGCGCTTGATCGAGAAAGCGCGCAAGCTCGGCGTCAACGTGATCTGTGTTCACAAAGGCATTCCGTTCGGCAAGCAATCCTACGAACACAGCCAGTGCAGCGACATCGGCATCGTCGCCAAGCGCTACCCCGATATGAAATTCATCGTCTATCACTCGGGCTTCGTCGCGACCAACCCCGAGCGGCCTTACGATGAAAGCGGCGCGGCCGATGGCATCGACACGCTGGTGCATTCGTTGCTCAAGAACGGCGTCGCGCCGAACAGCAATGTCTATGCGGAGCTGGGCAGCACGTGGCGTTTCGCGATGCGCGACCCTGACACGGCGGCACATACGCTCGGCAAGCTGTTGAAGTACGTTGGCGAAAACAATGTGCTTTATGGGTCAGACTCGATTTGGTACGGGTCCCCACAAGATCAAATTCAAGGATTGCGCACGTTTCAAATCTCAACGGAGTTCCAGGAACGCTATAGCTATCCGAAACTCACACCGCAATTGCGCGCCCAAATTCTCGGACTCAATGCGACAAAACCCTATGGCATCAGCGCCGATGACGTGAAAAAATATACGCGCAATGATCGAATTGCCAAGGAGAAAATCGCGTATCGCGAACGGCCGGAGCCGCACTATTTGACCCACGGCCCGAAAAACCGACGCGAATTTTTTAATCTTTTAAGCTGGAATGGCGGCGAACGCGCTTAAGCCTTTCAAACACCCGAAACGCTGTTTGGATTGTCGCTAAGACTTGCGTTCAGATGATCGGTATCGTTGACGCCACTTACCTGGTGCGGCGGGTCCGCGGAAAACAGCGTGAGCGACGTATTGGCGATTCGATGCGGCGCCGCTATGCCCATCGGCAAGGTCAAACATTGCTCGATCAAAGTACGGATGAACAGTCCATGGGTCACCACAACCAAGGCGCCGCTTATTGAAGCGTGGGAATCGCGCAGCCACAGCAGCGCCTCGCGCACTCTTGCGCGAAATTCGGTGATCGATTCGCCGTTGGGCGGCGCTGCCTCCAGCGAAATCGGATCAAAGCCAAGCCCGTCGTAAGGGCGACCACGCAGGTCGCCGAAATTGCGTTCCTGTAGTGTCACGCTAGTGCGAATGGCAACTCCGCTTTCCGCCGCAATTTCACGCGCAGTCTCGACCGCGCGCGCTAAATCACTACTCACGATCGCGCCGATGGACACAGTGGCCAGCCGCCGTGCAACCGCGCGCGCCTGCAAGCGGCCACGATCGCTGAGCGGCGTATCGAGTGGCTGAAGAACGCGCGCGGCGTTCAGTGCAGTTTCGCCGTGACGGATGAGAATAATCGACATGATGAGGCGTATTGTTCACGCAATTCCCATCCCCTGCAACCTCGAAACCCAAGAGATAGCGGCGGCGCGCTATTCGCTGTTTCCCGTGCTTTGGCTAAAGGCGCCGATCACATCACCTCGGCGCTTGACTGTGCCGCTCCAGCGATAGCATTGGCGAAACGGTGAGTTTCGCAAGCTGGGATAGGAGCGTTCGTAGCGCAAATGAATCTCATCGCCGCGCATGACGTTCAAGGGGTTTTGCAACGGCAAATAGCAATGCTTCCAACTGTCCGACGTGGTGCGCGCTGCAATGTCGTCGCCCGAGATGTCCAACACCACGGAGTCAGAAAGCTCGGCAGCAAAACTACCTTTGAATCCTGTGAGGACACCCTCGGCCGTGACGACATAAGCTAATTCGGTTGCGTAGACCGGTTGATCGCTGCCGTCAAAGAGAAAGTGTTTCGCGACCTTCGGTTCGCTCAGATAACAGCTACGCGGAATGATGACATCGTAGTAGAGATTGAACGGGCTCTTGATCGCAAGCCTTTGCATCAGTTCCGGTAAGCTGTAATTTTTATTTAATGTCCGGCATTGCTGTGCCGCCACTTGTCGATGCACCTTGGCGGTGCTGACGGGAACCAACTGGCTGCGCACGCTACGCGGCAACATGCGTCCATCTTGTTTGAGAAAGCGCGTACGCGCGTCGTTCAGAATGGGAATGAAATCTTCGTTGTCGCCCAGGTTGCCAATGATTTCCGAGATGATAAGATCGACCTGATTCGGCAGATTGATATCGTAGGACAAGCCGTGGAAGACTTGAAACTTGCCGGCGAATCCACCGCCCTCGAACGCCGCGATTGCCTTGGGAATAACATCGGCATTGACATCGATGGCATAGAGATATTTTGCGCCCGCTTGCAATGCCCATAACCCGAGGATGCCGGTGCCGGTTCCGAGATCGAGCACCACCATGCCCGGCTTCACCGCTTCTTGAATGGCTTTTTTGTACGCCGCCATTCTGATTTGATCATCGAGCATGAGTTGATGAAAGTCTTGTTCCCAAGCAAGTATATTCTCGGAAACGGGCAACCAAACTTCTTCGAATTTGTATTTAAAATCGGGACAGGTATTCAGCGTCACGGTCGGACCCCTCGCATATGCGCACGGATTTAAGAACAAAAATAGCGTCTTTCAATTCATTGTTGCACAAAGTATCGAGCGACTGGTTCCTTGTCAATGACGTTCAACCGACAACTTGAGATCGCCGACCTTGGGCGCAATTTGCCGACCGGATACTCGGTGGATCAAGTTATTTTATGTTTAATAACTATTCTAGAAAAATCAAGTAAGCCAATGAAGAATAAAAGATTAAATCAATTAAATTTTATGTTATTCTGTATTAAATCCGTTACAATACGCAATAACGTAATCGACGTTTACCTGCCAATCGGCGTAATTGAGGGTTAAATAATGAAGCTTGCGGAATATAAGATCGGGCACCTGCTCGGTGCGTGTTTTGGGGCCGGTATGTTGTTATTCATGATGAGCTCCGCGGTCGCCATATTCCAAATGAACACTGTCCAGAAACGTCTGGATGCAATCGTTAATGAGGACAATCTCAAAACACAAGCGTTACACGGCCTTATTTTGGGCGTACTCACCGCTTCGGAAGCCATACGTACGTTGCCTTTGCTGCAGGACGAGCAACTGGTTAAAGAACAAAAGCAAAAATTCGAACAAGCCAACATAAGCTATGACGCTGCCTGGAAGATTTTAAATGGCCTAGCGTTAGGCGCCAGCGAGCGTGCCGTCCTGAGCGATGTCAGCTCAGCCAGAGACGGACTTAAGCAGATCAACGCCGAGGTTGTTGCGCTTGCGCTCGAATCCCGTATTACGGAGGCAACGGATCTCATTCTCAACAAAGCCGGCGCAGCGACCTCGGCGTTGATGGTCAAGCTCGCCGCCTTGCAGGATACCGGTACTCAGGAGGCCTATTTCGCGGCATCGGAGGCGCGCAGATTTGCGACGACAATTATCGTTGTCCTTAGTATCGTGTCCCTCATTGCGGGTGTAATCGTGGCGTGGCTCGTCACCAAATCCGTGACGGGGCCATTGGTGCGCGCAGTTCAAATCGCCGACGACATAGCACGCGGTGACCTGAGTAAATCTATTACGGTGGAGGGTCACAGCGAAACAGGCGATGTACTTCGAGCAATGCAAACGATGAATGGAAACCTGGCACGCGTTGTCAATGATGTGCGCTCGGCGTCTCGCAAACTCAGCGCCGTGGCGGAGCAAGTAAGCGACGGGGCAGTAGAGTTGAGCTCACGCACCGAATCGACCGCCTCCAGCCTCGAGCAAACCGCTGCCAGCATGGAAGAGCTTAGCTCTACCGTCAGCCAGAATGCCGATCACGCCGGGCGAGCCGCTAGCTTGGCCAGCAGTGCTTCGGAAACGGCAGGTCGCGGCGGGGCCGCGTTCACCGAAGTAGTGGTGAATATGCACGCCATCGACCAAAGCGCCAAACGCATCGTCGATATTATCGCCGTGATGGATGGAATCGCGTTTCAGACCAATATCCTTGCCCTCAATGCGGCGGTGGAG
>JANNMV010000234.1:0-3555 GCA_031398205.1 Pseudomonadota bacterium
CGCATTCACCGTGACGCCGGTGCCGGCGAGTTCTATCGCCAGACCGCGCGAGACCGCGAGCTGCGCGGCTTTAGTCATGCCGTAGTGGACCATTTCCTTCGGGATGCTCAAGCCCGATTCGCTGGAGACGAAAATCACCCGTCCCCAGCCGCGCTTCGCCATCGCCGGCGAGTACAGCCGCGCAAAACGCACACCGCTCAACACGTTGACCTCGAACAAACGCAGCCAATCGGCATCGGGAATGTCGAAGAATGGCTTGCGCTCGTAGATGCCGAGATTGTTCACCAAAATGTCGACGTCCTTGATGTGCGCGAACACTTGCTCCGCGCCGGCCGCCGTCGCACAGTCCGCCGCCACACCGTCGGCCTTCACGCTCGAAAAATCCTTGCGCAGTTGTGCTAAGGCACGATCAACAGCCACTTGCGTGCGGCCGGTAAGGGTGACGTTTGCGCCTTCAGCGGCTAAGCCTTTGGCAATGGCAAACCCGATGCCGCTAGTCGAGCCGGTAATTAAGGCGCTGCGATTTTTTAGTTGCATGTCCATCGAGGATAGTCCTTAGTTTCGGTCGAACTTCGATCGGTTAGCGTAACCCACGCGGCGAAATTACGATTGCGCACCGCACGTGGCTCATTCGAGTTGGCGCAGCTTAGCAAGCGTAGCCTGGATGGAGTGAAATGAAATCCTGGAAACCGCGTTCCTGGATTCCGCCATAAGCCGCCTCAGTAACAAATTGATCTGTGGACATCGCTACGAACGACAACCGACTTGTGTCGTGGCGGTATAACTTGTCGGCCAGCATTCACGCGCACCTTCAGCCTGTCATCCGGACATACTAGGTCTGATCGAGCGCGATCACTTTACCGATTCGAGGATGGCAATTTCTTTCTTCAAAAGATCATTTGCCAGCGCCGACAACTCAACGCCTTCCCTTGAGGCTATCGCCGACAAGTACGCTAAAACCTCGGCATCCAGGTATACCGGCAAATTCAGCTTGGTATCGGGGCGGTAGAATTTACCGCGTGTGCCCGCGGTGAAATCGATCTCATCAGGTACGTCGTCATGTAGGTTTGTACTCATCATTGGACTTTCGTCAATTGCTCAGGTCTATTCTAGCTCGGTTCGTCTTCGTATGTGCGGCGCTCCTGTTTCGTCGCCATTCGCGCGGAAATTATTCGCACCTTAGCGATGTTTGAATTTTTTTGCGCCTGGAATGTGTGAACCACGACCAATAATCCCCCGCGAGCCGCGTTTCCCATGGTGAACCGTCGCTCCTCAAGTTGGCTATGCGCATCATCGAAGATCGTGATTGCCAATGGGTCAAGAAACACTGTCGCGGCTTCCTCGAAAGTGACGACGTGTTTGGAAAAGTTCGCAATCGCCTTCGATTTATCCCATTCAAATTCGTACGAAATATTGGAAGTCATACGACGGCACAAAATTCGACGTTACTTGCGATTCAACTTCGCCGCAATCCGCATCCGCAACGCGTTCAGCTTAATAAATCCCGCCGCATCCGCTTGGTTGTACGCGCCTTTATCTTCCTCGAACGTCGAGATCGCCGGATCGAACAGCGAATCGTTTTTCGACGAGCGGCCGACGGTCATGACGGTGCCTTTGTAGAGTTTGACGCGCACGGCGCCGTTGACTGGCGCTTGCGACAGATCGATCATGCTTTGCAGCAGTTTGCGCTCCGGGCTCCACCAATAGCCGTTGTAGACCATGCGCGCATAACGTGGCATCAGATCGTCTTTGAGCGCCAATACTTCCCGATCCAATGTGATCGATTCCATGGCGCGATGGGCGCGCAGCATGATGGCGCCGCCGGGGGTTTCGTAGCAACCGCGAGATTTCATACCGACGTAGCGGTTTTCCACGATATCCATTCTACCGATGCCGTGTTTGCCGCCTAGACGATTGAGTTCCGTTAACACTTGCGCCGGCGTCATCTTCTTGCCGTTAACGGCGACGATATCGCCTTGTTTATAATCGAGTTCGACGTATTCCGGTTTCGCCGGTGCTTTTTCGGGGGAAACAGTGATGCGCCACATGGAATCTTCCGGCTCGAAGTTCGGATCTTCGAGTACGCCGCCTTCGTAGGAAATATGCAGCAAGTTCGCGTCCATCGAATAGGGCGCGCCGCCGCCTTTTTTCTTTTTGTAATCGACGGCAATGCCGGCTTTCTCGGCGTATTTCAGCAATTTCTCGCGGGAGGTCAAATCCCATTCGCGCCACGGCGCGATGACGCGGATATTCGGCTCCAGCGCGTAGTAGCCCAACTCGAAACGCACTTGATCGTTGCCCTTGCCCGTTGCGCCGTGGGACACGGCGTCGGCCTTTACTTTGCGCGCGATTTCGACTTGGCGTTTGGCGATCAGCGGCCGGGCGATCGAGGTGCCGAGCAGATATTCGCCTTCATAAACGGCGTTGGCGCGGAACATCGGGAACACAAAATCGCGCACGAATTCTTCGCGCAAATCATCGACGAAGATTTCTTTGATGCCGAATTTCTTCGCTTTCTGCCGTGCCGGTTCGAGCTCTTCGCCCTGGCCGATATCGGCGGTGAAGGTGACCACTTCGCAATGATAAACGTCCTGCAGCCATTTCAGAATAACCGACGTATCGAGCCCGCCGGAATAGGCGAGCACTACTTTTTTGATTGCTGACATGTGAGATCGATGAGTTAAAAAAATTAATTGCGTTCTAGTCGGGTGACCAATTCGCCGTTCACCCATTCACCGTAGACCGACTTGCCGTCGGGGCTGGTGAGTTCGCCGACGCCTTCAAAACGCCAGTTGAGGAATTGGCCAACGTAAGTCGTGCCGTCCGGCAAAACCAACTTGCCGTCACCGCTTGGGACACCATCGACCCAATCGCCGGCGTATTTTTGGCCGTTTTCGTGAGAGGTCATGCTGCCCTTGCCGTGCGGCCGGCCACGCACATAATCGCCGTCGTATTCTTCCGCCAGCTTGCCGCTGACATCCCATTTAATCTGGCCTTTACCGTCTGCGTAACCGTCTTTGCAGGCGCCGTTCCAGGTAAGTTTTTCATCCACCTGCGGATGCGGATTGAAATGCTTGCAGCCGTTTTGGTCTTTGATCCATTCGCTGTCATCCGCGACGGCGTTACAAGCGAACAAACTCAAGGGTATGGCGAGTAACGCGGTTGAAAAAATTGACGTAAATTTCATGTGATCTCCTAGATTTAATCGAGCGATTCGTAACGATTGTATGCGGTTTTGCGTCGGGCGAAACGATTTGGTTTTTCTTACCCCGCTGTCCGCAAAGGCAACACCAGCGCGGCTTTCAGGCTATGCATTGCCGCAAGCCAGTATCCACGGGGTGGCCCGAGGTGGCCTAAGGCCATAAGGCCATGGGCATCGTGGCAGCATCACTCTAGACCACGATTACGCTAATTAATTCAGTTCGTTTTCACTTCCCCTAACAACAAATATTCCATTAACGCTTTCTGTGCGTGCATTCTATTCTCTGCTTCGTCCCACACCACGCTCTGCTTCCCCTCAAGCACGTCGGCGGATACTTCTTCGCCGCGATGGGC
>JANNMV010000287.1:0-7356 GCA_031398205.1 Pseudomonadota bacterium
GATTCGTGTCGTTGCGCCGCGCCAGGGGCGAGACTTCGGCCGGGTAGTCGATGATAAATGTCGGTTGAATCAGCAGCGGTTCCGCCGTTTCTTCGAATAGCGTCAACTGCATGCCACCGAGGCCATCGCCGGGTTTGGGCGCGGCGCCAACACGCTGCAGTTCAGCGACGACGAAGTCGCGATCGTTCAACTGTGCGCCGGTGTATTGCGGGAAATATTTTTGAATCGCTTGCGTGGTTGTGAGGCGCGCGAACGGCTGACCCAGATCGATAATCTGCCCCTGGTACCTCACTTGTGTCGTGCCGAGCACCTGTTGCGCGACATCGCGAAACATGGTTTCCGTGAGATCCATGAGATAACGGTAGTCGCGATAGGCTTCATAAAATTCCAGCATGGTGAATTCGGGATTGTGCCGCGTCGAGATGCCCTCGTTGCGGAAATTGCGATTGATCTCGAATACTTTCTCCATGCCGCCGACGACTAAACGCTTGAGATATAACTCCGGCGCGATGCGCAGATAAAGCTCCATGTCGAGCGCATTGTGGTGGGTCTTAAATGGCCGCGCAGCGGCGCCGCCGGGGATGGCATGCATCATCGGCGTTTCGACTTCAAGATAGCCGCGCGACACCAAAAATTCGCGAATACTCTGAACGATTTTTGAGCGCGCAATGAAAACTTTGCGCGTTTCTTCGTTGGTGATGAGATCGAGGTAACGCTGACGATATTTTTGTTCTTGATCCGAAAGGCCGTGAAATTTTTCCGGCAGCGGCCGAAGAGATTTCGCTAACAGTCGCAACGAACTCACTTTGATGGAAAGCTCGCCGGTCTTGGTTTTGAACAAAGTTCCTTCCGCGCCCAGAATATCGCCCATGTCCCAATGCTTGAACAAGTCGTGCACCGCCTCACCGGTGATATCGTTGGTGATGTAAAGCTGGATGCGACCGCTCATGTCTTGAATCGTCGCGAAGCTTGCTTTACCCATTACGCGTTTGAGCATCATGCGGCCGGCGACGCAGACCGTGACGGGCTGCGCATCAAATGCTTCATTCGTTTTCGCGCCATGCCCATCATGCAACAATTGAGCATAGTCCTTGCGATCGAAATCATTGGGGAATGCGATCCCTTGTGCGCGAATCTCTTTCAGCTTGGCGCGCCGTTCTTCGATGATCTTGTTGGTATCTTGAATCGGTTCTTGTTGCTCGGACATAAATTAAATTCCCTGCTTCAAACTGGCGCTGATGAATACGTCGAGGTCGCCGTCCAGCACGGCTTGGGTGTTGCCAACTTCGACGTTGGTGCGTAAATCCTTGATGCGCGATTGATCCAACACATAGGAGCGAATTTGATGGCCCCAGCCGATGTCAGTTTTGGAGTCTTCGAGTTTTTGTTGCTCCACTTGGCGTTTGCGCAATTCCGCTTCGTACAGCCGCGATTTCAACATCGCCATCGCTTCGGCGCGGTTGCGATGCTGCGAGCGATCGTTCTGACATTGCACGACGATGTTGGTCGGCAAGTGGGTGATGCGGATCGCCGAATCGGTCTTGTTGATGTGCTGGCCACCGGCGCCGCTGGCGCGAAAGGTATCGATGCGCAAATCCGCCGGATTGATATCGATCTGGATAGAATCATCCACTTCCGGATAGACGAATACACTGGCAAACGAAGTATGACGGCGATTACCGGAATCGAACGGCGATTTTCGCACCAAGCGATGCACGCCGGTTTCACTGCGCAAATAACCGAACGCGTAGTCACCGCTGATTTTTAGCGCAGCGGATTTGATGCCCGCCACGTCACCCGCTGATTCCTCCAGCACGTCGACCGTATAGCCGCGCTTCTCACCATAGCGTGTATACATGCGGAACAACATTTGCGCCCAGTCCTGGGCTTCCGTGCCGCCGGAGCCGGATTGAATATCGAGGAAGCAATTGTTCGGATCCATCGGATTGGAAAACATGCGGCGAAACTCCATGTCCGCGACGGTTTTCTCCATGCCGACAAGATCATCCGCGACGCTCGCCAACGTGCCATCGTCGTCCTCGTCACGCGCCATGGCAAACAGCTCGCGCGCGTCGGACAAAGACTGATCCAGGCTTTCCAACGTCAGCACGATACCTTCCAGGGTTTTCTTCTCGCGGCCGAGTTCTTGCGCTTTCTCCGCGTCCTGCCAAATCGCGGGATTTTCAGCGAGCTTATTTACTTCGATAAGGCGCGAATGTTTGGTATCGAAGTCAAAGATACCTCCGCAACTCGGATGTGCGCTGCGTCAAATCGTCGAGTTGAGCGGAGAGGACGTTGAGGCGTTCGGCTTCCATGACTCTAATTTCTTAAAACGAATAATTATACAGTACGCCTTGTTGGTTCCCTGCCCCAAAACGCCCTATGCCAGGAGGCAAGCGCAGTGCGGCTCTCAGACTATGCCATGCCGGGAGGCATGTTGGAGGCGGCTCGTGGCGCGGTGCTACCTGTGCTTTGGGGCGCCTAGGCCGACCGCTTTGCCGTCGGACAAACCCGGCGCGAGAACATCGCGACTTCCGCTTCTTTCTCTTGTTGGATCTCGGCGCGAACGCGCGCCATATCTAAACTTCCGGCACGCCGCAGCAAACCTTCGAAAATCTCCGGCTCCGGCAATGCCGGTTCGAGATAAAGAATGACTTGTTCGCGCATAATCATCAGCAACGGCGATTCGCTTATGCCGAAGGTCGCGGCAAGTTCCGGCTCATCTTCGATCACGATTTGCGCAAGATAGGCGTCGGGGAACTGGGCATTCACCAGCGCTGCGTAATCTAGCATGGGTGTGGTGTCGGCGCCACGTGCCGACCACACGATAATCAGAAATCCGCCGTTGTCCGCTGCCTGTTGAAAGGCTTCGCGGTGAATCTTCAAAATCTCCATAGTGTCCTCCTAATGCTGAGTCATGCGTAGGTAAATCAGAGGAAGTTTTTCCGGTAGTCGAGCGATTTTATCCATCACCAAATAATTACGACGGCCGAAGATGGTGGAGACGTATTTGTCGGCGCGCGGGTCGAGGCTCATGCAAAACGGCTGGATGCCGTGGCGCATCAATCCTTCGCAGGCTTTTTTCGCATCCATCATCAAATAGCGCGGGTCGTGAATGTCGATATCGGACGGTTCGCCGTCGGTTATCACCAGCAGTAGTTTGCGCCCGGATGCCTGCGCGCGCAAGAACTCGCCGGCGTGGCGAATGGCCGGGCCCATGCGCGTGGAAAGCAGCGGGGTGATGCCGGCGAGCGCGGCTTTGGCTTGCGAACCAAAGGGCGCGCCGAAATCTTTAAAGCGAAAATAGCTCACGTCGCGCCGGCCATTGGAAGTGAAGCCATGGATGGCAAATTCGTCACCCAACTCGCTCATGGCGTCGGCCAACAAAACTAGCGACTCGCGGGCCAGATTGAGAACGGTCGTGTTTTCGCTGCGAATGATGTCGCCGGTGGATTTGGAAATATCCAACAACACCAGCACCGACAGATCGCGGCCGCGGCGCACGGTGCGCATGTTGATGCGCGGATCGGGTTGGTGCTGACTGCGAATATCGATGACGGCGCGGATCGCGGCATCGAGATCCATACGGTCACCTTCGTGTTGTTTGCGCAGACGCAACGCCTGCTGAATTTGCGCGGCGCGGATGAGCGTTTTGACTCGCTGCTGTAAGGCTTCGTGACGCTGCAGCACAGCGTCGATCAAACTCGGATCGCCGAGCACAGGCTGCTTCTCGAACAACGTACACCAAGATGGCCGCTCGAGGCCGATGGTGTAATCCCATTCGCCATAGTCGACGGAACGAGTGACCAGTTCCAGAGCAATGGCATGCGGCGAGTCTTGGTCTTTTTTGTCGGGATCGGGTTCTTCGACCTGCGCGTCGCGTAATTCCGGATGGTCGGGTTGAGCCGCCTCTTCAGGATTGGTTTTAATTTCTTCGAGGACGATGTCGTCGTCCTCGTCCAACATTTGCGGCACGTTGTCGTCGCCGTAATGCCACATGAACGAGTGGTCGTCGCGGTACGGCGGTTGAACCACATAGGTTTTGTAGTTGAACTGTAGGCGTGTTTGGCCGATGTCGTTGGCGAGCGGGTTGGCGAGCTCAACGCAAATACTTTGATCGTCGAGCCGTCCTTGACTCTCTGCCCACATACGGCGGCCACGTTCCACCCAGGGATGATCGTCGGCATAATTGGGATCAAGCAAGGCGCGGGATAAGCGTGCTACCAGTTCAACGAAGGCGCCGCCGAGATCCGGCGTTGCGACATGCCAGGCTTTCCAAATATTGCGTAGGCCCGGAAATTCTCGAATCGCCAGTGCTTCTATGCGCGCATCTTCCAACATCGAAACGACCACGATCTTGATGGGCTTGTAGTTGCCGACTTTGAAGCGGGCCCGGGTGAAAGTCAAATGCGCCGCGGCGTGGGCCGCGGCGGCACGGTATAGCTCGGCGCCTGGACCGATTTTTCTACCACCGTAAGCATCGGGCAAATAAATGGTTTGTCCATCAATGAACGGCCGGTGATTATGGATCGCCAAATCTTTTTTGGCCTTGGGATGCATGATCCATTCGTGCCCCCACAACGCGCGTAGATAGAGCTGCAAGCGCCGGTTGACGTGGCTGAACAGAGTACCCTCCCCGCCCAGCTTGAGCATGGCGATGGCATCCTTGCTATCGAGGGAAAAATATTTCCTTTGCGCGTCGGCATCGCGGGAATGAGCACGCAGGCCGACTTGCACCCAGTGCCTAAGTCCGCTGATGGTCAGGCCGTCAAGCAACGTCGGCAGGCGGTCGAAAAACAGTGGTAATACGGCAGGCGATACGGCCGATGTTTCGCTAACCAGCCGCAGGTATTCAAGGAACGCCGGCGTATCGCCAAGCTTCTGCGCGGCTAGCGAACTGGTGGAGAAAAACTGATCGAGCGGCGCGCTACCCGCGCGTTCGCTCACGCGCATCGCCGTTTCGATCAACGGTTGAATGATGCTGGCGTCTAAAATCTCCACGACCAACGGCACTTGCCGCAAATAGGCAACCAGCGGCGCCCAGCCCGCGCCGTTAGTTTTGAGTTTCATCAGTCCGCGAGTGTAGGTATCGAGGCCGGTATCCCCTAACTTTCCGTGGGCAGTTGTTACCGCGGACTGGATTAGGGCGACTAGCGACGGATCCAGATCGGCGGGCAAGTGATGCCGAATGTTTAATAAATCGGTGATCAATGGTTATGGCATTCAGCAGAATTATGGGTTACCCGTTCGATAGCCGAATACCCCCTCATGGCCTCAGGCCATGAGGGTGGCGGCAATCGAAGCCCCGCAACGAAATGTCGAAGCAGGCAATCATCGTTAAAAATAGGTTCGGACAATCGCATCTAACGCATCGCGCATATCCGGATCGTCAGTGATGGGCCGCACCAAGGCGACGCGACACGCGGCGACGGGATTAATTTTTTGCGCAATCAACTGACCGGCATAGATGAGCATGCGGGTCGAGGTGCCTTCGTCTAGGCCGTGGCCTTTGAGATTGCGCGCCCGCTCTGCGATGCTGACTAACTTACTGGCACTATCGGCATCCACCCCCGATTCATGGACAACAATCTCCGCCTCAATATCGTGGTTGGGGTAGCCAAAATCCAACGCACCGAAGCGCTGCTTGGTTGATTGCTTGAGATCTTTCAACACGCTTTGGTAGCCGGGGTTATAGGAAATAACCAATTGAAAATCCCGGTGCGCCGCGACGCTTTCGTTCTTTTTATCGAGCGGTAACATGCGTCGCGTGTCAGTCAGCGGGTGGATCACGACCGTCGTGTCCTGACGCGCCTCCACCACTTCATCCAGATAACAAATCGCGCCGTTGCGTACCGCCAAGGTGAGCGGGCCATCTTGCCAATGCGTACCTGAGACATCAAGCAGAAAACGCCCCACCAAATCCGACGAAGTCATGTCTTCATTGCAGGCGAGCGTGATGAGGGGCTTGCCCAACTTCCACGCCATATATTCCATAAAGCGCGTCTTGCCGCAGCCGGTCGGCCCCTTCAACATCATCGGCATGCGCGCCGCATAAGCGGCTTCGAACAACTCAATTTCATCAGACACCGCGCGGTAATAGGGCTCGGCGTGAATCAGATATTGTTTAACAAAATCGTTTAGGGGCGAGACAGGATTGAGCATATCGCTATTCATAGGGTTGGTTTACGGATCTATTTTCGGCGCGCAATGGGCACTACGCCGGTTAAGCATTTTCGAGCCTCGGACCACAAGCAAAGTTGCGCGGCACGCAGCGCAATTCCATTGGCTGCAAGAATGCGTGCGAATACGCCGACGCCGCTAGGCAGCAACGATACACCGGCGTAAATGTCGTCGATCGCCTCCAGCGCGGTGCGCATCGGCGCCAGCATATCGGGCGCTAGTTCTCTACACAGGCACATGAAACTCGCCTGAGCCGTGAACCTTCCCGTTACACCCGGCACAGCCGCCAAAATGGATCGGCCATCGATTCGGATGCGGTCTCTTACCAGCACCTTGTCGGCAACATCACGAATGACGATGTCGCTGCAAAACCAGTCGAACGCGTCGCCTTGATCGCGATGATCGTGCATCAAGAACGCATCGCTCAACATCACTCGCGCTGCATCACCCATGACCACATTGACGGATGAGCTGATGCGCGCGCCGGCGAATAAGATCATTGGATCCGGCAGATATTCGATCACCGAATCACTGTCGGCCAAAAGGTGAACGGCCTGTCTTGCCGCCGCAATGGGCATGCTATGAACGATGGTCGATGCCGACGTGGTTACATGCGCCTGGCTTGCGGGCTCCGTTTGCACCGTTAGCTCCAATCTATCATGCTCGAAAATTCCACCGGCGCAGGACTGCACATACACCGTCGCCATGCCCGCCGGATCGCCGGGCATATAGAACGGCCGACATATATGAAATGGGTAAGGCGCGAATTGTTTTGCGATATGCGTCCGACCCGATTCGCCGGCGGCAAAGTGCAATACGGCTGAGCGCGAAGCCGGCGCGTCCATGGCGAGCGCTTCTACATCTGCGGCTAGAATGCGATCACCGGTCAAACAACACCTCACGCGCAATCTGGTCGACTACGGCGTCGACACCTTCGCCGGTGGCGCAATTGGTTAGCAACAATGGCTTTCCCGCTCGCACCTCTTTCGCTTCGCGGGTCATGCGCGGGAGGTCGACGCGTACATAGGGCGCGATATCCGTTTTGTTGATAATCAGCAAATCACATTGCAACACACCAAGACCGCGCTTGCGCGGAATATCGTCGCCGCCGGCGACATCGATGACGAACAGCCAATAGTCTACGAGATCAAGGGAGAACGACGAGGCTAAATTGTC
>JANNMV010000313.1:0-2732 GCA_031398205.1 Pseudomonadota bacterium
CTCGCTGTGGGCGGTCGGCCAAAATTTTTCCATCCGGTTCATTGGACTGTTCAACACCATCATTCTCGCGCGGCTGCTTGCGCCGGACGACTTCGGATTGATCGCCATGGAGAATTTTAGGTATTCCGAGGCCTTGGCGAAGCTGAAGCGGGCCCGGTAAGGGTGAATCTTAAAGCTCAGCACCAGCCCGAATAGGTTGCCGACTAATGCACCCGCCACGATCGCCCAGTAGGAACGCAGCCAATAGGCGAGGCCCAAGGTCACCGCTAACACGACTAGACGACAGGCCAAACTAAAATAAAACTCGGTGGAAAAATGCAGTTCCTTGCGCAGCAAGATCAAGCCAACGCTGAATGAATTAGCCAGCAGGCTATTCACCGCCAAAATCAGCGTGATCGCAATGACGCGCTGTTCCCGAAAATAATCGGCCACCCATGGCGAAATCGCGACGAGAACCAGCGCCACGAAAATGCCGCGCAAAAATGTAATGGTCCAGACCGTGTCACAGTGATCGCGCGTTGCCTGGGGCTGGCGCATCAACAGCGTGGCCGGTCCCAAATCGACAAACGAATTAATGAACCCGATGACCATCGTCGCCATGGTGATCAATCCGAAGTCGTCCGGCGCAAGCAGCCGCGCGAGAATGATGGTGTTGAACAGTCCAATGAACCGGATGGAAAAATTTTGGCCGACCGCCCACAGCGAGCCGCGCAACATATGCTTGTAGGTCGACCCTTTCGGTGTGGCGGGCGTGCCGGTGGAGTCGAGAATCGGGTCAGACATGGGAAAACAAACAACCTTTAAGAAATAACGTCATGAACGCGGTGCATTATGACATCAGAATGTTGTTTTGCTGGCCGCGTTATAGAGCCGGATTCAAGCGCCGCCCATTGTTCGCGCCAGCGCGCTGTGCCAGCGCCGGCGGTGATCGGCGCGAGTTTGCGCAGAGAAATGAGGCTCGAAGACCCGCTCGGGACGCCATTGGCCGGCGATTTCATTGACATCGCGCCAGTAACCCACCGCCAGTCCGGCCAAATACGCCGCGCCCAGCGCAGTGGTCTCGGTGATGCGCGGGCGGATCACCGCGACCCCCAATAGATCGGCCTGAAACTGCATCAGCAGATTGTTTTGCGACGCGCCGCCGTCGACGCGCAATTGCGTCAGTTTGACGGCAGCGTCTTTTTGCATCGCATCGAGTACGTCGGCAACTTGATGGGCAATGCCTTCCAGTGCGGCGCGCGCGATATGGGCAGCGGTAGTCCCGCGCGTGAGGCCGAAAATCGCACCGCGCGCGTGGGCGTCCCAATGCGGCGCGCCCAGGCCGGTTAACGCGGGCACGAGATAAACACCGCCATTGTCAGTGACACTTGCAGCCAAGGTTTCAACGTCGGCCGATGCGCGAATAATACCCAGGCCATCGCGCAGCCATTGCACGATGGCACCCGCGACAAACACACTGCCTTCCAGCGCATAACTGCGTTGGCCGGCAACATCCCACGCGACCGTCGTCAAGAGTTTTTGTTTTGACGTAACCGGATTTTGTCCGGTATTGAGCAACATGAAACAGCCGGTGCCGTAGGTATTTTTCGCCATGCCCGGCGTCAGGCACATTTGGCCGAACAGCGCCGCCTGTTGATCGCCGGCGATGCCGGCGATGGGAATCGCGGTGCTGAACAAGGCGGCGCTGGTCGCGCCGTAAATCGCGCTTGAGGGTTTCACATGCGGGAGTACGGCGCGCGGTATATTGAATAGTTCCAGCAGATCGTCGTCCCAGTCGCCCTGCTCGATATTGAACAACATCGTTCGCGCGGCATTGGAGGCATCCGTGACATGCAGCGTGCCGCCGCTGAGATTCCACGCCAGCCAACTATCCACCGTGCCAAACGCCAGGTCGCCATGCTCAGCACGACGGCGGCAGTCCGGCACGTGGTCTAACAGCCAAGCCAGCTTGGTGGCGGAAAAGTAGGCATCGATTACCAAACCGGTCTTTTTTTGGATCGAATCGGCCAGGCCCCGGGTATTCAGATCATCGCAAATCGACGCGGTGCGCCGATCTTGCCAAACGATAGCGTTTGCCACCGGCTTGCCGGTGGCGCGCTCCCACAGCACGGTAGTCTCGCGTTGGTTGGCGATACCGATGGCGGCGACATCCTTGGCGTTCACGCGCGCTTTCGCCAGCGCCTCGTGCGCGACGCTGATTTGGCTCGACCAAATCTCCTCCGGATCGTGCTCGACCCAACCGGGTTGAGGAAATATTTGGCGGAATTCTTTTTGCGCTACCGACACTATTTCACCGGCCTGATCGAACACCATCGCCCGCGAGCTGGTGGTGCCTTGATCCAGGGCCAAGATCACTTTCATTTCACGCTCTGATGATCGAAATTGCCCGTCTGAAGAAACTGCGCTGCTTGCTGGGCGACTTGCGCGGAAAACAGCATCTCCGAATGGCTCACACGCAGCACAATGGAATCCTTCGCGCCCGGAACCTCGGTTTCAGCCACGGTGATCGTCCCATCATTGGGCGTCGGCAGGCTCGACACCAATCGCCCGAGCCCGACGCTGCGGGTGCCGGCGATCACGCCGATATCGTAACGATGTGAAACATCCGGCTTGGGTTGGCTCAGCCATTGGCGAATGCTTTTGCCGACCATCGTTTGGCCTAGCGGCTTGCTCAGCAAACCGCGCGCCGCATGAATGTCGCGGTAAGGCGAACCCACCAACACCACGCGGCC
>JANNMV010000332.1:0-4574 GCA_031398205.1 Pseudomonadota bacterium
CCCTGGTGTTCCTGGCGGCTTCGATCTTCCGGCGGAGCGTCCGCGACGCCTTTCGGGAGATCCGGGTGCGGCTGGCCCGGATCAACAGCTTCCTCCAGGAGCATCTGGGAGGCCAACACAAAGTGCGAACAAGGTGATCAATTTGGATTGAGCGTCTAAATACATTGCAAGAACCTTTTGTTATGTGGGTGCGAAGAATCATACGCCAGCGCCATGGCGGACGCTAGGCAGCTTGGTTTGTGCTCAATGTGGTGATCCCACCGGCGTTGACTTTGCTGCGTAGATCAAAAATATGGATGGTGGTGGAACGCACAATGCGCGCCACGACCTGTCTTATTACACTTTGAAACACTTTTCGACAACCCTGTTACGTTCGCCATTCAAAGCAAGCACAAAATAGAACTATCGTTCTTAGGAACACGATGTGAGGTTCGCGATGAAAACTTTTCTGATGATATTGAGTGTGGCGGTGATCAGCCTCAGCGGTTGTGTTCACGAACGCGTGATTTATCGCGATCGAGTACCGACTCCTTCGGATGAAATCGCCTCGCAAGAACCACCGGAGGTGATTCAAGAACGAATCGCCGTTGCACCAAGTCCGGTGCATGTTTGGATCGGTGGTCATTGGGGATGGCGACACGGCACCTACGCGTGGGCCCCCGGCTATTGGGCGGCGCGACCGCACTATCGTTCCCATTGGGCGCCGGGCGCGTGGTCTCGTCATGGCCACGGTTGGCGCTGGCGTCATGGTCGTTGGCATTGATGCGAGTCGTCGAGAAGAATGATGGGTGGCGCGAGGCCAGCCGCCGTCAGCACTTTCCGGGTGGCATCGCGCCGCACTTATGCCACGCTAACGCAACATTTTTCTTAGGGCATTGCCAGGCACCGCGCCCAGCTTGCGTCGTGGCGATGCACAGCTTGAGAGCAAACACCCATGCGCCTCCTGGCACGATGTGCTTGTGACTATTCGTAGCGTAACGCTTCGACCGGCCTAAGACTTGCCGCACGGCGCGCGGGATAAAGGCCAAAGAAAATTCCGATTGCGGCCGCGACGGCGAACGCGACCAGCATCGCCCGGCCACTGAGTTCGACTTCCATGCCCAGGCTCATCGCGGCGCCGTAAGCGCCCCAGGCGCCGAGGGCGACGCCAATCAAGCCGCCGATGACGGAGATCATCACGGCTTCCAATAAAAATTGCAGCAAGATGTCCCAGCGGCGCGCGCCGATGGCCATGCGCACGCCGATTTCTCGGGTGCGTTCGGTAACCGAGACGAGCATGATGTTCATGATGCCGATGCCGCCGACCAGCAGCGAAATGGAGCCGATGGCGCCGAGCATCATCGACATCGCCTGTGCGGCGGCGGATGCGGTTTGCGCGGCGGCGGCGAGATTGCGTACGCTGAAGTCGTCCTCGCCGCCGGGCTGAATGCGATGCCGTTGCCGCAGGAGTTGCTTCATGTCTTCTTCTGCTTCGTCCATGACCTCGGCGGATTTCGCTTGCACGCTGATGAAGCGCACCGTGCCGGGGTAGGGGTTGCCGAATAATTTACTCTGGGCGGTGGTGATGGGGACCAGCACCGTGTCGTCTTGATCGCGGCCGTCCAAGCTTTGACCTTTCGGTTCGAGTGTGCCGGAGACTACGAACGGCAGATTCTTGATGCGTATGGTCTTGCCGACGGGATTATCGTCGCCGAATAAATTCTTGATGACGGTTTGCCCGAGGATGGCATTGCGCGCGGCGTTGCGCACGTCCGTTTGACTGAGGATGTCGCCTTGTTCCATGACCCAAGAGCGGGCGGTGAAATATTCCGGTGTGACCCCGGTAATTTGCGTGCTCCAGTTATTGGCGCCCTGTATCACTTGCGCGTTGCCCGACGAAACCGGCGCGGATGCGGCGATCAACGGCAATTTTCCAATGGCTTCGGCATCGTTGATGGTAACGGTCGGCGCCGATCCCGAGCCGCCGCGTAATCCGCCTGCCGATGTCGATCCCGACATGACGATGAACAGATTGCTCCCCATGGACTGCACCGAGCGATTGACGCTTTGCTTGGCGCCTTCGCCGATCGCCAGCATCAGCACGACGGCGGAGACGCCGATAATCATGCCGAGCATGGTCAGCGCGGTGCGCATGCGATTCGCGCCGAGGGCGCGCCAAGCTTCGCCGAGGTTTGCGAATGGATTCATTGGTGCGTCACCGGCCCGTCGTGAACCACGATACCGTCCTTGAATCGAATCAAACGATTGGCGAAATTCGCGACATCGAGTTCGTGTGTCACAAGAATAATCGTTAGACCTTGCTCACGATTTAAGCGAGTCAACACGCCCATGATTTCATTGCTGGTTTCGCTATCGAGGTTGCCCGTGGGCTCATCGGCCAAAATCACTTTGGGGGAATTGGCCAACGCGCGCGCGATGGCGACTCGCTGTTGCTGCCCGCCCGACATGCGATTCGGTAGTGACTGTCCATACTTACCAAGTCCGATTTGCGTCAGAAGTTCTTGTGCGCGCTCGCGCCGCTGGCGCTTGCCGACGCCCGCGTACAGCAGCGGCAACGCGACATTGTCTAATGCGCTGACCCGTTTGAGTAGATTAAATCCCTGGAAAACGAAGCCGAGTTGGCTATTGCGCACGTCGGCGAGTTCGTTCAGGCTTAATTCCGCGATGTTGCGGCCATGCAGATAATAAGCGCCGGACGTCGGTACATCGAGACAGCCGAGTAAGTTCATGAAAGTGGATTTGCCGGAGCCGGAAGGGCCCATGATGGCGACAAATTCTCCGGCGGAAATATTGACGCTGACTTGGTTCAGTGCCGGTGGCGTATCGGGCGCCGCCGTCTCGTATTGCTTGCCGAGGTTCTCGACGCGAATCAGTGGCTCATTTGACACTCGCGTTACATCATCCGAAAGCGGAACGGGCCTTGATCGCCTTGCCCCTTGCGTGCGCCGAGTTCGCGAGTGATGACTTCGTCGCCCTCTTTGAGATCGCCGGAAACAATCTCGGTGTAGAGGTTGTCGGCGATGCCCAGCTTGACGTTGAAGGACGCCGGCTTGCCTTGAATCACTTTATAGAGTTTGGGATTGCTGTCTTTATTGACGAGCTCGGCGTCGCTGGGTTTGTAACGCAATGCGGCGTTCGCCACGCGCAACACTTGCTCGCGGCGTTGCGTATTGATTTGCACGTGGGCGGTCATGCCGGGCAGCAAAGTGCCTTCCGTGTTATCCGCGGCGATGACGACATTGTAGGTGACGACATTTTGCTGAATAGTCGGATTGAGGCGGATCTGCTTAACCATTCCGGAGAAATTTTTGTCGGGAAAGGTGTCGACGGAAAAACTTACTTCCTGTTGCAGTTTGATTTTTCCGATATCGGCCTCGGCGATACTGGTATCGATCTGCATGACTTTGAGATCTTGCGCGATCTGAAATAACGTCGGCGTTTGGAAGCTCGCGGCGACGGTCTGGCCGATATCCACCGGGCGCGCGATGACGATTCCGGAGATCGGCGAACGAATGGTGCTGTAGCGCAGGTTGGCTTCGTCGCGTTCGATTTGCGCTTTGACGACTTTGACTTGCGCCTTGGCGGCGTCAAGTACTTCGACGGCTTCATCGAGCTGCGATTGCACGACAAATCCCTGGGCCACGAGTTTGCGCGCCCGTGCTTCCTTAGTGCGCGCCAGCCTTAAATTGGCCTCGACACTGGCGAGATTCGCTTGGCTTTGCTTCAGTGTCGCACTGAGCAATGACGGATCGAGTTCAGCGAGGATTTGACCCGCGGTCACTTGATCGTTGAAATTGACATGCAATTTCTGAATCGTGCCGGAGATTTGTGTGCCCACATTGATTACCACAACCGGATTCAGCGTACCGTTCGCGGTGATGGTTTGCACCACATCACCACGGGCAATGGTCTCGGTCTTGAATTTTTGCGCGGGCTGTTCCGCTGGAATTTTCTTCCACAGCGCATAGCCCGCGCCGCTGATCGCGAGCAGCAGGAGCCAGAATGCGAAGCGCCAGTGTAGTGCCAAGCGTGCCATCAGACGTCCCATCCGGGATTTCCATTCACGCCGACCAGTTGCGGTACATTGAGCGTGCTCGCGGTGATGACGCGCCGGTCGCGCAAATAACAGCTCACCACATTCCAGATCGGTGGGCCGGCGGCGTTTTCGTCGAGCGAGGCCCAACTCGCCACGCTATATTTCCGGCTCGCTTCGATATTTTTTCCATTTAAGGTCATGTGACCGATTCTCTGACCCATGGGCGCGGAGGGTTCGAGAGAATAGCGCATTCCGCCGACCCGCGTCATATCGCCGCCTTGCTGCAAATAGGGATCGGGATTGAACAGATTATCCGCCTTGTCCTCCAGAAATGTCTTGATCTCGGCGCCGCTCAATTCATTCACTTCCGTGAACGGATAGGTGATAGCGGTTTGCGCCATTAAGTCTTCACGGGTGATGGTCGATCCGGGCAACAGTGCGGTGCCCCAGCGAAAACCGGCGGAGAACGCGATCTCGGCATCCATGACTTTGAGCATGGCGTCCAAGATCAATTGGTCAAAACTGCCGTTGAAGTTAC
>JANNMV010000341.1:0-33469 GCA_031398205.1 Pseudomonadota bacterium
GAGCGGCCTGTGCATGAGTGTAGGTGCCGCAAGGCAAATGCGCTTGCGCACAAGTCGAACCGCGTTAGCGGTGCGGCAGGTAAGGGTGAAACGGTGGTGTAAGAGACCACCGCAGACGCGGCAACGCGCGCTGGCGAGGTAAACCCCATCCGGAGCAAGGCCAAATAGGGGAACATTCGCGCTGCTCGCGCGGTTCCCGGGTAGGCTGCTTGAGCGGCGCGGTAACGCGCCGCCTAGAGGAATGACTGTCTGGGGCTTGGCGACAAGCCCAACACAGAACCCGGCTTATCGGCCAGCTTCTTTCTTTACCCCGAGCGGCGCCTTGACGGCGTCATTGCCAAGCCATGTACTTCGTTGTACAGTAAGAGCGCTGTTTGCTTTTTCAATCAGCGTGTTTTGTCCCTAAGCGCTAGCGGCTGGAATCAAAATGGGCGACGCGATCAAATTGCGGGACGATGAACCGCATTTCACTTTCCGGTGCGTAGACGGTACCGACGCGCTGGAAGAATGTTATCGCCTTCGGTTTGACGTGTACTGTCTCGAGCGTGGTTTTCTGCGCCATGAGGATTACCCATCCGGCCTTGAAATCGACGAATTTGACATCCACTCGCTGCACTTCGCCGCGTTCAATCGTGTCGGGGATATCGTTGGCGCCATTCGCCTTGTAAAGCCTAATCCGCTAGGTTTTCCGCTACTGCAACATTGTCAGCTTCATGACGAAGTGATCCCGGATGAAATCGTCGAGATCTCACGCCTGGCGGTCAGCAAAAACTATCGCCGCCGCGTGGAGGATGACATCTACGGCATCACGCCGGAACAAATTATAATGCCCGACCCACGGCCGGAGGAGCGTCGGCGCCGCCCGGAGATCGTGCTCGGCCTTTACAAAATCATTTATCAGGAAAGTAAGCGCCGCGGTATTTCCCACTGGCTTGCCGCCATGGAGCGGTCGCTCGTCAGGTTGTTATGGCGTTACGGATTTTCGTTCGATGCCATCGGTCCCGAAGTCGATTACTACGGCCCGGTAACACCCTATATCACAAATATTTCCGAGATCGAACGCGATGTGTTGGCGATCAGGCCGTCGATTTTTAAGGAGTTCAACGAAGGTCTATGACCCCGCCTACAAATTGAAAAGGGCGGGCCGATATCGGCCCGCCCTCAAGATCAAATAAAGTAGCAGGAACTTACTACATTTTCCGTTGGCGGGTCGTGAAGCCTATTCCAAGCAAACCCAAACCTAACAGCGCAAGCGTCACTGGCTCCGGTACCGGTACATCTACGGCAACGATCCGCGCGGTAACGAACAACTCGCTAATCTGGCCTTCTGCCGTATACACTCGATTGCCGTCAACAATGGTGCCGTCACCCGCCTCAAGACCAAAAATCAGTTGATAGTCGATGCCGCCTGAACTAAATAGCACTGGGGCGAGATCGCCGGCGTCAAAGTCAAAGAAGTCATCGCATATCGTGGCGGCTGGGTTGGGATTCGCACAGGGTGGCCCGATGTTTGGCGTTTCCGTGAATGCGATACTAACTGCGTTGCTGTCGGTAAGAACAATCGCAAGACCATTCTCGTCCGTGACCTGAATGGTATTCACGATGTCGATGGAGTAGCTGAATCCTCGCGGAATTACTATATTGGTATGGGTTAGCTTATTAATACGCACTGCCGGATCGCCGGCATTGACGTTGTTAATAGTTGTTAGGCTCAACAGATCCAACGAACTAACCGGGGTAAAGCCTTCAACCCACTCGATGTGGTCAGGCGTAGCGGGTAGGCAACTTAAACCACCGGGGGGAGCCGAGGGAGGGCTAGCGCTAGCACAATCAAAACCCTTGGGTTCGATGTTATCAAGGGTGAACGGGGCGGCCGATGCGGCCATTGGCAAAACCAACGATGCTGTCAAAGCACCTAAGATTGCCAGCCCACTTGTTGATATTGTCTTAAACATAATAAAGCTCCTTTGTTATCTAAAAAGTAAAAAAATCAGCGTGTATTATTGTTATTCTCGTATTCATATCCCTAGCATAAACTGTGCCGATTAAAAAATGGATTAAATTTCAATTAGATACAAATTCCGCCCGCTCTGGCTGAGCGATTAGTGTTAAGAATTTCGACATCGAATTTTGGCAAAAACTGTAATGAATGGATTGTAATTTTCCTCAAACAATCCGTTGAGGGGGCCTCGGTTATATATAACATTATGTTTATTACCAGTTATATTTTTATATGGGGCACCCAACGCTGAAATTGCTATCCGGCTGATGGTGTAAGAAAAATCGACAGTTAACCGAAGAACGAAACACAAAATCGACCGCCGCGGCGAACATCGAAACGATTTACCCCGCATAAGCGAATTTTCGTTCGTAATCAAGGGTGAGGCCGAAGGGAAAATCTAAGTAGGCCCAAAATTTGACGTCGCTACGGGCTCGAAGCCCTTCCGGTAACCCATCGCACACCAGGCCGGCGATCGGTTCGCCTTGGCTTTTCCTGAGTTGGATGTGCATAGTTATCCGTTCGCCATCGGTGATGAGGCGAAACGCGCCGGTTACGGCATCGGCAACGCTTTGGTTGTCATATAACGCATCTTGATACTGAATGACATTGCCGCCGGCCCCAAGCGAGCTTTTTTCTCGGCCCATCAGGGCGATCAGCGGCAGGGCAGACATGGTTGGCATCGCCAGGCCAACGTGGTCAAAGGCTTGGCGCACGTTTTCGCGCGTGACGACGCGCGCGATGTCGCCGGTCGTGTAGCGAATCAGCGGTATAACCCTGCCGTGTTCTATCATCGAAACAATAAGTTGGCCAAAGCCTTGCGCGTTGGGTTCAATAATCTCAATGAACGTGCGTAGCGGATTGTAATGAAATAGGGTTGCCACCGCGGCCTGGGGCGAATCCGGACCGAACAGCGCATCGCGGAATAACGGGTGAGAACGCACCAGACGACGAATTTGTATCGTTTGTCGCGTTTCGAATAGAATGTTCAGCCCCAATTCCGCGACGCCAAAAGAAGAACCGATCCAGCCACCGGCCGCGCTGTCTTGATCAATACCCAACTGCCGCGCAAGGTACGCGCGATAGTTTTCGCCGAAGGGCTCCTCGCCTATGATGACGCTGATCCGTTGCTTGTTCCAACTAATACCTTGGTCTCGGGCCAGGTCGACCAAGCATTTTAGAAACAACGGATCGCCAATAAGTATGATTTGATCGAACTGTGGTCCAACATCACGTGCAATCGCAAGGGCCATATCTTCGCGCACACTCGTTTCCGCAACGCAGACGGTGTTTGACGAAAACCGCACCCCCATAGGCAAGCAGTTAATCACCAGGGTGCGCAAATGGTCGATATCAAATGCTTCTTGTAAACCGAGGTCTATATCGTCGGCCGCCGCGCGCGCCGCCACCCAAGTTGAGAGGCCGAAACTAAGACGGCCGGTCGCTCCGGAACTAGTGAGCACCCCGGCAACTTGATTCAGAGTTCCCGGCATTGCAAGTTGGGTGAGGGAAAAGCGAATGAAGGTATTTTGTTTGTTCAATATTGGGGCGCGGCGCAGGACTTCATCGGCACTGGACACACTTTGCCAGTCGAGATTGTGCTCGCGAAGCAACGTCAGATAGGCCTCACTTTTTGCGGCGCCGCGAAACGCTTTCAGTAACCTTTGATTACTGATGGCGAGCAGCTTCTCCGGCGTTGCTTTCGCCAACAATGCCAGGCGAAAGCGGCGCATCAATTTGTTTTTTAGTGAAACCATGACAAACGGTTCAACCTTGAGGCGTGGTTTGTCAGGCTATTCTATCGACTCACCGACTTGATGGCGAAAAATCTTGGAGTACGCGAGGCTAACGTCGCAGCAGCCTCGACATCGGCGTACACAGGTTCACGCACAGGTTGTATCTCGAGAATGACGCGAGGTTACCTCGGGGAATCTGAATGCGGGAAGTTAGCTAATCCAACTTTGGACAGGCGCCGCTGCGACCGCGGTGAAGATGAGGTTCAGTCGTCAATCGCATCACGCGGATGCCATCACCAAGATCGGGTTCCGGATTTCTAAACCAATCGGCCAACTGCCCGCTTAACCTTGACACGCTATCTTGCAGGCTGGAGAGACTCACACAATGGGGTGTAACTTGACCGAAGTAATCCGCCTCTGGGCCGATGGGGGCGAAAATCACGCCGTAGCGCTTGAGCAGCCGAACCAGCGAGCGCTCCATTGCCGCATACCAGTGCGTGATACCCGCCTCGAGGCAGTATTGGTACATTGCCTTGTAAAGGCCCAATACGATCCACTCACAGCGCGGACGCGAACGCCGCTCGAGCCGCGTGGGCGCTAGCCGTCCGGATCCGGTGGCATCAATGAAGTCGCTATCCCGGTCTTCGGATCGCCGCAATAGGGTTTTGCTGACGACGAGCCGGGAAATTTCCATAGCATCCTCGACCGGTAATCCGCAGGCGCCGAGGGACGTATCGCGGCAGTAATTTTCGAATGGGAAGCCGATGCCCGGCATATGCCGTACCAGTCGAACGCTTCCTAGGACTTTTCCGTTATGATCGACAGCGGCAAAATGCACGGCCGCAGAATCATATGAGTCAGATTCCTCCCCGTTCGGATAATTTTCCTGTGACAGAAAACCGCGTTCGACGCAATAAACTTGATATCGCAACGCGAATAACTCCCGCAGTTGATTCGTCCCGAGGTGGTCTAGCATGTCTGATTTTCTCCCTGTGCGAACTAGGACATCGAGCAAAAATGATGCCAATAAAATTTATTATAAATAACAACTGGTTAACTAACGTAGTTGCGATTTGCCCGCCTTTAATGTCTCCAAAAAACGACGAATAAAATAGATAAAATCTAACATCATGAATAAAAACGGAAAATTTTGTCTCAAAACGGCGACGATCGCGGTAAAAAATTCAGGCACGGGGCTAGTTGGCTACTTATATTCGCGGGTCAGGCTCGATAGTGCCTGTTTAGTGGATTTAGCCGATTCATCCCACGGATAACGGATTCAGTCGGGTCTCCGCGCAAGCAGGTCATCAGAGACTTCGTAACTCATTGTCCCGCCGTAAAAAAACTGTAATTTCTACTTGACCTGGTATTTTTTTTCCCTTAAAGTGGGAAAATGTAGGAAGAAGTGGAATTTAATGGATTTTTAGCGAGCCAAAACGACAATATGTTTCAAGGATCAACGGCCCTCACGTTGGATGCGAAGGGAAGGTTGGCAATTCCGACAAAGCACCGTGAGCTCATGAATGGACAGTCGCAAGGTAAGTTAGTGCTTACTGGGCACCCGGATGGGTGCCTTTTGCTTTATCAGGCGCCGACATTTGATGAGGTTCGCTCCCGTTTATTGGCAGTAAGTGATACTAACTCACGGGTTGCCTCCTGGAAGCGCGTCATCGTCGGTATGGCTGAAAGTATCGAGCCCGACGGCCAAGGGCGGGTTTTGGTGACACCGGAATTGCGCAAATTCGCCGGCATGGAAAAACAACTAATGATGGTGGGCCAAGGCAATCGTTTTGAAGTTTGGAGCGAGGCAGCCTGGAATCAACAATTGGAACACATTCGCGCTCAAAGCGGCCAATCGATGCCGCAGGCGATGGAGAGTTTTACTTTGTGAGCGAAGCCTTCGTCCACCGTGCGGTGTTGTTGGACGAAGCGGTGGCGGCGCTGGCAATCAAAGCAGATAGGGTTTATGTCGATGCGACGTTTGGTCGCGGCGGACATAGTAGAAAAATTTTAGAAACGATCGGGCCGGCCGGAAGTCTTATCGCGTTAGACCGTGATCAAACTGCGATCGCGGCCGCGCAAGAGATCAAAGACCCGAGGTTTCAAGCGCTGCATGCAAGTTTTGGTCAACTTCAGGCGGTGTTAAGCGCTGTGGGTGTGGTGAAAGTGGCTGGGGTGTTACTGGATTTGGGCGTGTCATCACCGCAATTGGATGATCCGAGCCGCGGGTTCAGTTTTAGACATAACGGGCCTCTCGACATGCGCATGGATCAAGGCCAAGAACAAGACGCTGCGCATTGGTTGAATCACGCCAGCGAGCTAGAAATCGCGGGGGTCGTAAAAGACTATGGTGAGGAGCGGTTTGCTAAGCAGATTGCAAGATCGATTGTTACGGCAAGGGGCCAACGGCCGCTTGCCACCACAAGGGAACTTGCCGCACTCGTGGCAGGGGCGGTCAAAACGCGCGAGCGCGGTCAAGATCCGGCAACGCGCACATTTCAGGCTGTTAGGATTTTCCTCAATCGGGAGCTTGAAGAATTGGCGTTAGTGTTAACTCAAGCGATGGACATGTTGGAAGCGGGGGGGCGCCTAGCAGTGATCAGTTTTCATTCGCTGGAAGATCGTATCGTCAAGCGTTTCATGCGCGATCAAGCCAACCCGGACACGATGCCCTCGCGCCTGCCGCTCAAAGCCACGCAATTGCCACAACCTAAGCTCATTATTATCGGTAAGCCTGTATATGCGTCCGATGCGGAAGTTGTGGCGAATCCGCGCGCACGAAGCGCGGTTCTGCGCGTCGCGGAAAAACCATGATGACGCGCATCAATATCGTTTTACTACTGCTGCTGGTGGCGTGCAGCCTATCCCTCGTGACGGCGCAACATCGCGCCCGAAAAACGTTCATGGAACTGGCACGGCAACAGGAAATCGCCGCAGCTCATGAAGTTGAATTCGATCGCCTACGGCTCGAGGAGCGAACCTGGGCGATGCACAGTCGCATTGAAAAAGTTGCACGATTGAATCTGAAAATGCAGGCGCCGGAAGCCGACCGCGTGCGCATCTTGAGTTTCCCATCCCGCCCCTGACATGAGCTACTCGCCCCATAACCCAGCCCTCAGTCTAAAGCTCGAAGGCTGGCGTTCGCGTTTGTTGTTGGTGTTGATTTGCCTGATCTTCGTCGCTCTCACGGCTCGCGCGGCGTACCTGCAGGGCGTGCGCCACGATTTTTTGCAGCAAAAAGGCGAGGCTCGCTATAGCCGTGTGATCGAACTGCCGGCCAATCGTGGCATCGTCTACGATCGTCATGGCGAAGCCTTGGCAATCAGCACGCCGATGGAATCGGTTTGGGCCAGTCCACCCGACGCTAATTTGAGCGCAACGCAATTAACTAAACTGGCAAAAATTCTTCGCCTGGAAAAAAGCGAAATCCAGAGCCGCCTTAACGACAAGGCGCGTGGCTTTGTTTATTTAAAGCGCCAAGTTTCGCCGGAACTGGCGGCCACGGTGACGGCGCTTGATATTCCCGGCGTGTTTTTGCGCCGTGAGTACCGGCGTTACTACCCCGCCGGCGAAGTGATGGCGCATGTCTTGGGCTTCACCGGAATCGACGACAAGGGCCAAGAGGGACTGGAACTGGCATTCCAAAACTCCCTGGCCGGCTTGCCGGGCGCCAAGCGCGTGATTAAAGATCGCGCCGGCCATGCGGTGGAGGACGTCGAAAGCATCAAGCTGCCGCAGGACGGCAAACCGCTCACGCTTTCGATCGATAGCAAGATTCAATACCTGGCTTACCGCGAGCTGCGTGATGCGGTGAACATCCATCGCGCCAAAGCGGGCTCGATCGTGGTTCTGGATGTTCAAAGCGGCGAAGTCGTTGCGCTTGCCAGCCTACCTGACTACAACCCGAATAATCGGCTGAGCGTGACGCCGGCGCTGATTCGCAATCGGCCGGTCATCGATATGTTTGAACCTGGTTCAACGCTCAAGCCATTCACTATTGCTGCCGCCCTGGAGGTTGGGAAAATCACGCCGAACACGGTGATTTCGACAGCGCCCGGTTTTCTGAAGATCGGTAATCGCACTATTCACGATGCTCATCCGCAAGGCGAACTCACTGTGGCGCAAGTAATCCAAAAGTCTAGCAATGTTGGATCGGCGAAGATCGCGTTGTCGCTGCCGGCGCAAGCGATGTGGACGATGTTCAATCAGGTCGGATTCGGTACCTTGCCCAATTCCGGTTTACCCGGTGAAGCAAGCGGAAAAGTGCGGCCATTCAAGACCTGGCGGCCGATCGAGCAGGCGACTATGTCCTACGGACACGGTATTTCCGTAAGTCTGTTGCAGTTGGCGCGCGCTTATGTCGCGTTTGCCAGTGGCGGCGAGATTCGCCCCGTCACCTTGTTGAAATCCGATGCTGTTGTCGAGGGTGAACGCGTTATCTCTGAACGCACGGCAGGAGCGGTGACGGCGATGCTGGAAATGGCCGTGCAGACGGGCGGTACCGCGCCGAAAGCGCAAGTGCCGGGTTATCGCGTCGCCGGAAAAACCGGCACCGCACATAAGCAAATCGGTTCTCGCTATGCGGAGGATCGATACGTATCGTCGTTTGTCGGTTTCGCGCCGGTGTCCGCACCACGCTTTGTGATCGCGGTGATGATCGATGAGCCGTCGGCTGGTCAATACTACGGCGGCGCGGTTGCCGCCCCGGTCTTTTCAAAGGTGATGGGTTACGCGCTACGTAGCTTGGCCGTGCCGCCCGATGCGCCGCTGAAGGAGTGGTCCGATCCCGTATTTAGCGCGCCTGAAATTAAGGAAGAAGCCTAGCCGTGTCCATTCTGCAGCAACTCGAACATCTCGGTACACGCATTACTCGCCTCACCGCCGATAGCCGGAAAGTCTCGCCAGGCGTGGCTTTCGCGGCATACCCCGGCGAACGGCAAGATGGGCGTGCCTTTATACCGCACGCGATTGAGCGCGGCGGCGATGCGGTGTTGTGGGAGCGCAAGAATTTTCGTTGGCATCCGGATTGGGCAATCGCCAACGTCGGTGTGGATCAACTGCGCGATCACGTTGGCGAAATCGCCAGCGCCGTGTACGGTCATCCGTCGGAACGGCTATGGATACTTGGCGTAACCGGGACGAATGGGAAAACCTCCGTTAGCCATTGGTTAGCACAATGCTTATCGGCATGCGGCAAGCAAACGGCTGTCATGGGCACGCTAGGCAACGGCTTTCTCGATGCGCTCGTACCTGCGGTGAACACCACGCCGGACGCCATTGAGTTGCAAGAAGGCTTGGCTACTTACCGCGACCAAGGCGCGCACGGTGTAGCAATGGAAGTGTCATCCCACGGATTGGCCCAGGGCCGCGTGAATGGTGTGCGGTTTGACGTGGCGCTGTTCACCAATCTCTCGCGCGACCATCTCGACTTCCACGGCGACATGCAAAGCTACGCAGCGGCAAAAGCAAAGTTGTTCGATCTGTCGGGGCTTAGTTACGCCGTGGTGAATCTTGATGATCCTTTTGGCAGGACGCTGGTAGAGCGGCTCGAAGCGAACAAAGTACCGGCTATCGGTTATACGATCGGCGCCGATCGCGCCCCCATTTCAACCACATTACAGGCACACAATCTGCAATTTTCCGATGAGGGACTGGCGTTTGAAGTTAGCAGCACCTGGGGCAGCGGCGTTGTCAAGGCGCCGGTATTCGGTCGCTTCAATGCCTACAACGTCCTCGCCGTTTTGGGCGGGTTGATTGCCAGCGACGTCGAGTTCGACGTGGCGTCAGAGCAAATGGCTCACCTCAAACCGGTGCCGGGACGCATGCAACGTTTGGGCGGCGGACAACAGCCCTTGATCTTAGTTGACTATGCCCATACGCCGGATGCCCTGGAGAAAACACTGATCGCGGCGCGGGAATTGGTCGCCGCCGGAAAGCTCGTTTGCGTCTTTGGCTGCGGCGGCAATCGCGATAAGGGCAAGCGTCCGGTGATGGGTGAAATCGCCGAGCGGCTGGCCGACCAAGTGATTCTCACCAGCGACAATCCGCGCGACGAAGAGCCGCAAGTTATTTTGGACGAAATTCGCGCCGGCATGGTGCGCGATTGCCAAATCGTTCCCGACCGCAACGCCGCCATTGCCCAAGCGGTCGCCCAAGCCCGAGCAGGTGACGTCATTCTGATCGCCGGCAAGGGGCATGAAAATTACCAAGAATGTCGCGGTATCCGTACCCCATTCAGCGATCTGGATGTCGGGGCGCGGGTGTTGGGAGACATCACATGATGACTTTGCTGGAAGCGGCACAAGCGATCGGGGCGTTGGCCTCGGGGTCGAATGTGCCATTCGTTGGCGTGAGTACCGACAGCCGGAGTGTTGCCCAGGGCGATCTTTTCATCGCCCTAAAAGGTGAGCGCTTCGATGGGCATGAATATATTCGCACGGCGTCGAGTTTCGGCGCCGTCGCGGCGATGGTCGACCAGAGTTGGCCGGTTCAGGATGTTGGATTGCCGTTACTGCGTGTCGACGATACTCGTCTGGCACTCGGCCGACTCGCGCAAGCCTGGCGCGGGTTGAACAACACGCCGCTGGTCGCCATCACCGGAAGCAATGGCAAGACCACGCTGAAAGAAATGGTCGCCGCGATCCTGCGTGCAGAGATGTGGGGCGACGACCCAGGCGAAGGGCAGGATGCGCTGTTGGCCACGGAAGGTAACCTCAACAATGACATCGGTGTGCCGCTGACCTTACTCAAACTGCGAGCGCGACATCGCTACGCGGTGATCGAGATGGGTATGAATCATCCCGGTGAGATCGAATATCTATCGCGCATGGCCGGTCCGGATATCGCGGTGATCAACAACGCGCAACGGGCGCATCTAGGTTTGCTCGGAACTCTCGAGGCAGTCGCCCATGCCAAAGGGGAAATCTTTGCTGGCCTGCGCAGCAATGGCATCGCCATTATTAATGCGGATGATCCGCACGCGTATGTTTGGCGCGAATTGACCGGTAGCCGCAAACGCATTGAATTCGCTCTGTCACAGCCAGCAACGATATCAGCCCGTTACAGTTTGACCGCGTTCGGCAGTCACATCGATTTTCTGACGCCACAAGGGGAAATTTCAACTCAGTTGCAGGTTCCTGGCGCCCATAACGTGCGCAACGCGCTTGCCGCTTGCACCGTTGCTGTTGCGTTGGGCGTAAAACCGGTCAGCATCAGCGCCGGCTTACGCGCATTTGCCGGTGTGAAAGGGCGCATGCAACGTAAGAGCGGAACGCACGGCGCGATCTTGATCGATGATACCTACAACGCCAATCCGGATTCGGCCATGGCCGCACTCGATGTCCTGGCGCAATTCCAGGGAATGAAAATATTTGTCCTTGGCGATATGGGGGAGGTCGGTCCCGACGGCAACGAGATGCATGCGGCGATCGGACAATATGCCAAGGATCTGGGCATCGACCGTTTGTTTAGCTTGGGTGAAATGTCCCACCAAGCAGCGGCGAAATTCGGCAACGGCTCGGCGCTGTATGTTCGAGCCGAAGATTTGATCGCAAACTTGCGCCCTTTGCTCAAAGCGGACGTCACTGTCCTCATCAAGGGCTCGCGCTTCATGCACATGGAGCGCGTCGTGGATGCGCTCGCCGCGGAACCGGCGCACAACTAACCATGCTCCACGCACTCGCACAATATCTTGCTCAAGACGTTCGCGCGTTTAACGTCTTCGGCTACATTACATTGCGTGCGGTGTTGGCGAGCATGACGGCCTTGGCCATTTCGTTTTTCGTCGGGCCGACGATGATCCGAAAACTTACTGACTATAAGATCGGACAATCGGTACGCGACGACGGTCCGCAAACGCACTTGATCAAAGCCGGTACGCCCACCATGGGCGGCGCGCTTATTCTGGTCGCCATCGCCATCACCACCTTGCTGTGGGCCGATTTGCGCAATCACTATGTCTGGATTGTGCTGCTGACTACGCTCGGCTTTGGCGTGGTCGGCTGGATCGACGACTATCGAAAAATCGTTCATCGAAATCCAAAGGGGTTGTCGGCAAAATCAAAGTTTCTCGGCCAGTCCATTGTTGCCTTTGTCGCCGGCGCCTATCTTGCCTTTAGCGCCGAGCTACCGGCGCAGACTGAGTTGATCGTCCCATTTTTTAAAACCGTGGCTATTCCGCTTGGTGCAATCGGGTTCATTCTTCTGACTTATTTCGTGGTCGTCGGCACCAGCAATGCGGTGAATTTGACCGACGGCCTGGATGGTCTGGCCATCATGCCCACCGTGATGATCGGTAGCGCACTCGCCATATTTGCGTATGTGGCGGGGAACGCTGTTTTCGCGCGCTATCTCGGTTTACCGCATATTCCCGGCGCCGGGGAATTGTCCGTGTTTTGCGCGGCGATCGCTGGCGCCGGATTGGGTTTTCTATGGTTCAACGCCTATCCGGCGGAAGTGTTCATGGGCGATGTCGGCGCGTTGGCATTGGGTGCGGCGCTAGGCGTGACCGCCGTGATCGTGCGCCAAGAAATCGTACTTTTCATCATGGGTGGCGTATTCGTGGTCGAGACCCTGTCCGTGATGATCCAGGTGACGTACTTTCGTTATACCAAGCGCAAATATGGCGCCGGCAGGCGAATTTTTTTGATGGCGCCGTTGCATCATCACTTTGAACAAAAGGGCTGGAAAGAGAATCAAGTCGTCGTGCGGTTTTGGATCATCACCATGATGCTGGTGCTTTTTGGCCTGTCCACTTTGAAGCTGCGCTGAGGATATGACACACGCGATAGCGGATAAACGTTGGCTAGTGCTTGGGCTCGGTGAAACCGGCTTGTCGCTTACGCGCTGGTTGTGTCGCCACGGCGCTAAAGTGCGCGTGGCCGACACCCGCGACGATCCACCCCACGCAACTAAGCTGACGCGGGATTTCCCGGCCGTCGATCTGGTAACGGGAGACTATGCCGCGGCCACGTTTGCCGATGTCGATGCTATTGCCATCAGTCCTGGCGTGCCCTTGCGCGAACCAGCTGTTAGGGCGGCTGTTTCAAGAGGCATACCCGTTGTTGGCGACGTGGAACTATTTGGTCAAGCACTCGCAGCCAATCCTAATCGGCCAAAAGTCATTGGCATCACCGGTTCGAATGGTAAATCGACGGTGACGACCATGGTGGGCGACATGTGTAAATCCGCCGGACTCAACACCGTCATCGCCGGCAACATCGGTTTGCCGGTGTTAGACGCGCTGTTCGCGGCGGAGAAAGCCGAGTCGTCATCCGCGCCCGGCTGCTACGTACTCGAATTGTCCAGTTTTCAACTGGAAACAACGTCGAGCCTTGCCTTCGACGCGGCGAGCGTTTTAAACGTTACCGAGGATCATCTTGATCGCTACGACGGGATGGCGGACTACGCAGCGGCCAAGGCGCGCGTATTTAATCACTGTCGCCATCAAGTGCTAAACCGTGACGATCGTTTTAGTATCGCGATGCGAAACAGTTCGGGTGGCGTATCTTACTTCGGCCAATCGGCGCCGCTCGGCGCGGATCACTTCGGGCTGCTTTCGACGCAAAGTGAATACTGGTTGGCGCACGATCAGACACCACTTCTGGCTGTCGCGGATCTTCCCCTTGCGGGTGGCCACAATGCCGCGAATGCGCTCGCAGCCTTGGCCTTGGCGCGGGCGATTGATCTTCCCTATGCTCCGCTACTTGAAGCGTTGAAACGCTTTCGTGGCTTGCCCCATCGGGTAGAAAAGGTCATGGACATTGGCGCGGTCGGTTTTTACGACGACTCGAAAGGCACGAATGTCGGCGCTACCGTCGCGGCGCTGAATGGCATGAAGGAAAAGGTGGTGCTCATCGCGGGTGGTGATGGCAAGGGGCAAGATTTCTCGCCTTTGAATGACGCTGTGGCAAAACATGCGCGCGCCGTTGTGCTGATAGGCCGTGACGCGGAATTGATCGCCTCCGCTATCGCGGCCAGCGGGGTTGCGATACTACGCGCTAAGAGTATGCACGAGGCGGTGAAACTATCGTTGCAGGTGAGCGAGCCGGGTGATCGCGTGTTGCTGTCGCCCGCTTGCGCCAGTTTTGATATGTTCAACAACTATGCCCATCGGGCGCAAGTGTTCGTCGATGCGGTGCGTTCGCTGGCCGCCGCGCAGCGATCCGTCAGCAATGGGACGGTCTGACATGTTTTACACCGCGACTCGCCCACAACGTCCGGAATACGACCCCTCGCTGGTCTGGGCCATCGCGTTGTTGTTGGCGTTGGGATTGGTGATGGTGTACTCGGCGTCAATCGTTGGCGCTGAAGGTAGCCGCCACACGGGCTTTCGGAGCACCTATTTTTTGTTTCGCCATGGCGTGTATGTGGCGATCGGTATCGCTGCGGCGATTGCCGCGTTCCAATTGCCTTTGCGTATGTGGCAGCAAGTCGCGCCGTATGCGTTCCTCGGCGGCGTCGTGCTGTTGTTACTGGTATTAGTTCCCGGAATAGGTCGCGATGTGAACGGCAGCCGCCGCTGGATCGGCCTGGGCATTCTGAATTTGCAACCGTCCGAGCTGGTGAAATTTTTCGCTGTGCTGTACGCCGCCGACTATACCGTGCGCAAGGCGGCGTTCATGGATAGTTTCAAGAAAGGCTTCTTGCCGATGCTCGGCGTGATGCTGTTAACCGGCGGCTTATTACTACGCGAACCGGACTTCGGCGCCTTCGTGGTGATTGTGACGATCGCCATGGGAATATTGTTTTTAGGCGGCATGAACTGGCGTTTATTTGCCGGGCTGATCGTTATGTCCAGCATTGGCTTTGTGCTCTTAGTGTTGATGTCCCCCTACCGCATGCAGCGTGTACTTGGTTTTATGGATCCTTGGGCTGATCCCTTCGGCAAAGGCTATCAATTGAGTCATGCGCTGATCGCCTTCGGCCGCGGTGAATGGTTGGGCGTCGGCTTGGGCGCGAGCGTGGAAAAATTGATGTATTTGCCCGAAGCCCATACCGATTTCCTGTTAGCCGTAATCGGCGAAGAACTGGGTTTTGTCGGCGTTTGCCTGGTGTTGGCACTGTTCGTTTTCCTCATCTATCGGGCCTTTAGGATTGGCCAGCAATCGGCTTCTCTTGAACGCTATTTTTCCGCGTTGGTTGCCCAGGGCATCGGTTTGTGGCTCGCGGTGCAGGCGGCGACCAATATTGGCGTCAACATGGGCGTGTTGCCGACCAAAGGATTGACCTTGCCACTACTGAGTTTCGGCGGCAGCGGCATCGTCACCAACTGCATCGCGCTGGGTGTTCTACTGCGGATCGATTGGGAAAACCGTCAGTTGATGAAAGGCATTACGCTTTGACGCCCACCATTCTGATCATGGCAGGCGGCACCGGCGGGCATATCTTTCCGGCGCTGGCGGTTGCCGACCGGCTCAAACTAGACGGCTGGCGCATCGTCTGGATGGGAACGCGCAACGGCATGGAAGCCGATGTCGTGCCTAGGCGCGGTTACCCAATGGAGTTCATCGCGTTTTCTGGCGTTCGCGGTAAGGGTTTGCTGCGCATGCTGACGTTGCCATTCACGTTGCTGCGTGCCTTTTGGCAAGCGGCGCGCATCATTCGTAAACTCAAGCCCGATGTGGTGCTCGGCGTAGGCGGTTATGTCACCTTCCCCGGCGGCATGATGGCGTCCTTGCTCAATCGGCCGTTGATCATCCACGAGCAAAACTCAGTCGCGGGCCTAAGCAATCGTGCGCTTGCCGTCGTTGCCGATCGCATACTCACCGGTTTCCCGTGCGCGTTCGAGGTGAGGATCACCAGCCCGATCGCAAAATGGTTGAAGCCCAATGCGAAGGTGGAGTGGACCGGCAATCCGGTTCGCGCGGAGATTGTTAGTTTGCTCGAACCGGCACAGCGTTTCAAACAACGCAGCGATCGCTTAAGCGTGTTGGTGGTGGGTGGCAGCTTGGGCGCCCAAGTGTTGAACGAGGTCGTTCCCAAGGCTTTGGGTTTGTTGGATGTGGCGCGGCGCCCCTGGGTGATCCATCAAGCCGGAATGAAACATATCGAGGCACTAAAAGCGGCTTACGCAGCGGCCAGCGTGGAAGCGGATATTCGGCCCTTTATCGACAATATGGCCGCCGCCTACAGCGATTGTGATTTGCTGATCTGCCGTGCCGGTGCGCTCACCGTTGCGGAAATTTGTGCGGCGGGTATCGCCAGCGTGCTGGTGCCGTTTCGCCATGCGGTCGATGATCACCAAACGGGAAACGCGCGTTTTCTCAGTGACGTCGGCGCGGCGGTGCTTATTCCGCAATTGGAACTGACGCCACAGCGCTTGGCCGATCTGATTAAGCGTTTCACACGTGAACAATTGCAACAGATGGCGACCAAAGCGCGAGCGTTGGCAAAGCCCGATGCCACCGAACATGTGGCCAAGGTTTGCATGGAATTGGCGCATGCAGCATAGAGTTAAAAAAGTTCATTTTGTCGGCATTGGTGGCGCTGGAATGAGTGGCATCGCCGAGGTGATGCTGACCCAGGGTTTTCATGTGAGCGGTTCCGATTTGGGCAGCAATGCGGCCACGCGTCGGCTCGAATCGCTTGGCGCGCGCGTTATTCAGGGCCATGGCGCGGAAAATATTCAGGATGCGGATGTGGTGGTTGTCTCCACCGCCGTTAAGCCCGATAACGCGGAAGTTGTCGCGGCGCGGCAGCGGTATATTCCCATTGTGCCGCGCGCCATGATGTTGGCTGAACTCATGCGTTTAAAGCAGGGCATTGCCGTCGCCGGTACCCACGGCAAAACCACCACCACGAGCCTGATCGCGAGCATCCTCGCGGAAGCGAAGATGGATCCGACGTTCGTGATCGGCGGGCGCTTGGAGGCGGCAGGCGCCAACGCGCGTCTGGGCAGTGGCGAGTTCATTGTTGTCGAAGCCGACGAATCCGACGCATCGTTTTTGTACCTGCAACCGGTGTTGGCCGTGATCACCAATATCGATGCCGACCACATGGAAACCTACGGTCACGACTTCGAAAAACTAAAATCTGCGTTCGTCGATTTTGTCGGCCACCTGCCGTTTTACGGACTTGCGGTGTTATGTTCCGATGACGCCCATGTGAATGCCATTATCCCGCGCATCAGCAAACCGGTGATGACTTACGGCACGTCAGAGCAAGCGCGCGTGCGCGCGACCGATATTCGCGCCGATCAAGGGCGCATGCATTTCAATGTCGCGATTAGTGATCCGCGCCTCAACGCCAATTCGAACTTCTTTTCCGTCACGCTGAACTTGCCCGGTAATCACAACGTGCTGAACGCGTTAGCCGCCATTGCGGTTGCGTTGGAGGTGGGTGTCGAAGGCGACGCGATCGTCAAAGCCTTGGCGGATTTCAAAGGTGTGGGGCGGCGCTTTCAACATTACGGCGAAATCCCGTTATCGGCCGGCGGCTCGTTTTTGTTGGTCGATGACTATGGCCACCATCCGGTTGAAATGGCCGCGACCATTGCCGCCGTGCGTGGCGCCTACCCGGAGAAGCGCTTGGTGCTTGCCTTCCAGCCACATCGCTATTCGCGCACGCGCGATGTGTTTGAAGATTTCGTGAAAGTATTATCGACTACGGATGTATTGCTACTGACCGAAGTTTACGCGGCGGGCGAAGCGCCGATCGTTGCCGCCGATGGCCGTGCGCTGGCCCGCGCGGTGCGTTTGGCGGGCCGGGTTGAACCGCAGTTTGTCGATCAAGTACAAGAATTGCCGCAAATCATTATGACGATGGCGCAAGCCGGCGACATTGTACTGACCATGGGGGCCGGTTCTATTAGCCAGGTTCCCGGGCAACTCGCCCAATCTCGACCGGGCCCGTCGAAGGCAGCGCTGCGATGAATCAAGTCAAGCATAAGGCGTTTGATTTTTCCGTGCGCGGCGAGGTGCGTTACCAGGAGTCGATGCGCCGCCACACCAGTTGGCATGCGGGCGGCTACGCGCAACGTGCCTATGTGCCGTTTGATTTACCGGATCTATCGCGTTTTCTGCGCGGTTATTCATCGAGTGAGCCCGTCACCATGATCGGAATGGGCAGTAATTTACTGGTTCGCGATGGCGGCTTGCGCGGCACGGCGGTGTTGTTGCATCGCGCATTGAATGAAACACGACTATCCACGACCGCCAGCGGCGGCGGCGTTATCTACGCCGAGGCGGGCGTGGCTGCGCCCAAGATCGCGAAATTTGCCGGAAGAAACCAGTTGGATGGTGCGGAATTTTTTGCCGGTATTCCCGGCACTATTGGCGGTGCGATCGCGACGAACGCCGGATGTTATGGCGCCGAAACTTGGGATTTCATCGTGTCGGTCACGACGGTGGATCGCATGGGGCGGCTGCGTGAGCGAAGACCCGAAGACTATGAGATCAGCTACCGCAGCGCAAAGCTGAAATCCAATAACGCCTCGACCGCAACGGGGACGGCCGCGAAGGCGGCTTCAGAAGAATGGTTTGCCGCCGCTCATTTTGCATTTCCACCCGGTGAAACGTTAGCCTCGGAACGAAAAGTCAAAGAACTTCTTGATCGACGGCTGGCGACGCAACCGTTCGGCCAACCCAATGCCGGATCGGTTTTTCGCAATCCGATCGGCCATCATGCGGCGCGCTTGATCGAAGCCTGTGGCCTGAAGGGACTCACTATTGGCGGCGCGCAGGTTTCAACCAAACACGCAAATTTCATTGTGAATCTTGGCACGGCAACGGCCGCCAATATCGAGAATTTGATCGATAAGGTTCAGTTGGTCGTGAAACATCAGCAAGGCATCGAGATGGAACGTGAAATCCAGATTATTGGTGAGAGGGCCTAGACAAATGCGCCAATTCGGAAAAGTCGCGGTGTTGTTAGGCGGTAAGTCGGCGGAACGCGAAGTTTCGCTAATGAGCGGCGCGGCCGTACTTGAGGCCTTGTGTAGCCGTGGCATCGACGCCCATGGTTTCGATCCGGCGCAGCGCCCACTGGAAGATTTGCTGCGCGAAGGATTCGCGCGTGCGTTCATTGCGCTACACGGCCGCTACGGTGAGGACGGCACGGTCCAAGGCGCATTGGAACTGCTCAATATCCCCTATACCGGCAGCGGTGTGATGGCCTCGGCCCTGGCGATGGACAAGTGGCGCACCAAGCTCGTTTGGCAAGCGGTAGGCATACCGACGCCGCGCTTCGAGATGCTCACCACCGCGAGCGATTTCGCTGCGGTGGTTGCAAAACTTGGTTTGCCGATCATTGTGAAACCGTCACGGGAAGGATCGACGATTGGCCTCACCAAAGTCATCCAGGGGGATCAGCTCGAAGCGGCTTTCCACCTCGCCGTCAAACACGATGCGATGGTGCTGGCGGAACAGTTCATGTCGGGCTCGGAACTGACGGCATCGATTTTAGGTGATACGGCCTTGCCACTTATTCGTATCGCGGCTGCCAATGGTTTGTACGATTATCACGCGAAATATTTCGCCGACGACACGCAGTATTTTTGCCCGAGCGGTTTGCCCCAGGCGCAGGAGCAGGTGTTGCAAACCCTCGCCTTGCGCGCGTTTCAAATCGTCGGTTGTAGCGGCTGGGGTCGCGTCGACATCATGTTGGATCAGAACGGCGCGCCGCATTTGCTTGAAGTCAATACGTCACCGGGTATGACCAGCCACAGTTTGGTGCCGATGGCGGCGAAAGTCCACGGCTTAGCGTTTCCCGATTTAGTCCTTCGCATATTGGAATCTGCCCATGTCGGATAGGCAGCGCGACAAGCGTAAGCCGCCATCCGGGCTCGTTCCCGGTGTCAGTTATGGTCGCGGCAGTATGGGGCGATCAAGTTCCGCGCCGACTGAATCGATTCCTATCGCACGCTGGTTTACCGCGGCGCGGATGAACGGGCTGGCCAATGGGCTGTTGCTGCTCTGCGCGCTGCTGGCGCTGTTTGCGGCGTTCAGATGGATTGGCGGCAGCGCCATGTTTAGACTGCAACACGTATTTGTCAGCGCACCACTGCAACAGGTGGATGAGGCGGTGTTAGGTGGCGTGATGCGATCACTGCGCGGCGATTTGTTGAGTGTGGATTTGGACCAAGCCCATGCCAACGTTGCCAAGCTGTCGTGGGTGCGGCGTGTCGAAGTGCGCCGCGAATTTCCTGATCGGCTGTATGTCTCCATCGAAGAGCACGAACCCCTTGGCGGTTGGGGCGATGAGGCGCTGATCAATACCCTCGGAGAAGTGTTCGAGGCAGACTATCGCGGCGTGTTGCCGCGATTTTCCGGACCCGATGGTAGCCAACACGATGTGGTCGATTTCTATAAGCGCAGCAAATCCGCGCTCGCGCCACTCGGTCTGACGCCAGTTGCCGTCAACCTATCACCGCGCCGTGCCTGGCGCGTCAAGTTGGATAACGGATTAATCCTGGAACTGGGGCGTGAGCAAATCGACGATCGCCTGGCGGTGTTTGCAAGAGCGTATCCGACCGCACTCGCGCAACTCGCGGGGCGCGCAGGCACGATCGATTTGCGCTACGACGGCGGATTTGTCCTAAAAGCCGGCTTGGGTAAAGGACTTATTAAGAAAGAACGCGAGCAAGGCCACAAAGGATGATCAGCAAAACTCGGGAGTACAAAAATCTAATTGTCGGTCTGGACATCGGAACGTCCAAGATTGTCGCGATCGTAGCGGAGGTGACGCCGGAGGGACGGCTTGAAATTATCGGCATGGGCAGTCATCCATCACGCGGACTGAAAAAAGGCGTGGTGGTGAATATCGAAACCACGGTGAATGCCATTCAGCGTGCCTTGGAAGAAGCTGAGCTGATGGCCGATTGCAAGATCCGCGAAGTGATTACCGGCATTGCGGGCAGCCATATCAAAAGTTTCAACTCCCATGGCATGGTCGCGATCAAGGATAAAGAGGTCGCGCAGGCGGACGTTGATCGCGTTATCGAAACGGCGCGTGCCGTGTCGATACCGATGGATCAGCAAATACTGCATATTCTGACGCAAGAGTTCGTCATCGACGGTCAGGAAGATGTGCGCGAGCCGCTCGGCATGGCGGGCGTGCGTCTGGAAGTAAAGGTTCATATTGTCACCGGCGCGGTCAGCGCCGGACAGAACATCATGAAGTGCGTGCGCCGCTGCGGCCTTGAGGTGCGCGACCTGATTTTGCAGCCATTGGCTTCGGCTATGGCGGTGTTGTCGGAAGACGAAAAAGACCTTGGCGTGTGCCTGGTGGATATCGGCGGTGGCACCACCGACATCGCGGTATTCACCGAAGGCGCGATTCGCCATACCGCCGTGATTCCCATCGCCGGCGATCAAATCACCAACGACATCGCCATGGCGCTGCGCACACCGACCAAAGACGCGGAAGACATCAAAGTGGCACACGGCTGCGCCCTGCGTCAGTTGGCAAGTACAGAAGAGAGCGTCGAAGTGCCGGGTGTCGGCGAGCGCGGCGCGCGGCAATTGTCGCGTCAGACCTTGGCGGAAGTGATCGAGCCGCGGGTGGAGGAACTCTACTCGTTGGTGCAAGCCGAGCTACGTCGCAGCGGATTCGAAGAGCTGATGTCTTCAGGCATTGTCCTGACAGGCGGCTCCGCCATCATGCAAGGCATGGTGGAGTTGGGCGAAGAGGTATTTCACATGCCGGTTCGATTGGGAATACCCAGCTACGCCGGCGGACTGGCCGAGGTGGTGAAGAGTCCACGCTATTCGACCGGTGTTGGTTTGTTATTGGCTGGTCATGAGCAACATAAACGCAATCAAATCATTAAGCTTTCAACGAGTTCGTTTCAGCAGATTCTGGAGCGGATGAAGGATTGGTTCAAAGGAAATTTTTAGGCATTGAATTTAGTTAACTTACGGAGGATGTAACCATGTTTGAAATTATCGAAAATCAGTTGCAAGACGCCACGATTAAAGTAATCGGCGTAGGTGGCTGCGGCGGCAACGCAGTCGATCATATGATCAACAACGGCGTATCGGGCGTGGAGTTCATCTGCGCCAACACGGACGCGCAAGCGCTAAAGCGTAGTCAAGTGAAGAATGTTATCCAACTTGGCGGCGGGTTAACCAAGGGTTTGGGGGCGGGGGCGAATCCAGAGGTTGGCAAGCAAGCGGCCGAAGAAGATCGCGAACGCATTTCCGAGGCGATTCAGGGCGCCGATATGTTATTCATCACGGCAGGAATGGGCGGCGGCACCGGAACCGGCGCTGCGCCCGTGGTGGCGCAGATTGCCAAGGAACTGGGCATACTCACCGTTGCGGTGGTGACCAAACCGTTTGCCTTTGAAGGTAAGCGCATGCGCGTCGCACAAGCGGGAATCGAAGCGCTGTCGCAGTATGTCGATTCGCTGATCATTATCCCAAACGACAAACTCATGGAAGTTTTGGGCGAAGATGTCGGTTATCTTGACGCCTATAAGGCGGCAAACGACGTGCTACGCGGCGCCGTCGCGGGTATCGCGGAAGTAATCAATTGCCCAGGCTTAGTAAATGTCGACTTTGCGGACGTGAAAACCGTTATGTCGGAAATGGGTGTCGCAATGATGGGATCAGCCCAAGCGGCCGGCATCGATCGCGCTCGCATGGCCGCGGAGCAAGCCGTCGCCAGCCCGCTGCTCGAAGACGTGAACTTATCCGGCGCGCGTGGCGTGTTGGTTAATATCACGGCCGGTCAGACGATGAAGCTCAAGGAAGTGCATGAAGTGATGAATACCATTCGCGGCTTTACCGCCGACGATGCGACGGTGATTTTCGGTAGCGTGATCGATCCGGATATGGGCGATAACCTGCGCGTGACCATCGTAGCAACGGGTTTGGGTGGTGTGTTGGCGCGTAGCCAAGCCAAGCCGTTTGCCGTGGTCAAGAACGGTACGGATAACTCGGCTATGGAAGTTGACTACGAGGCATTGGCGGCGCCAGCGGTGATGCGTCGCCGTCGCGACAGCACGGTTGAAGCGCTGAAACAATCGGGTGTCGAGTTGCTCGATATTCCGGCATTTTTGCGCAAGCAAGCCGACTGACCGATCAATAATTTAGTGACGTTGAGAGCGGTAGAGTGTCCGGCGCACGCACTGCGCGGTTGTTGGGTGAGCGTCGAATGTGCTATTATTATCAGCTATTTACGCAATCTTCCTGTGTAACAAAGAGAATATGATTAAACAACGTTCGATTAAAACGGTCATCCACGCAACCGGTGTGGGGCTGCATTCCGGTCAAAAAGTTTATATGACTTTGCGACCGGCGCCTGTTAACACCGGTGTCGTGTTCATTCGCAGCGACTTACCGCAGCCCAATTCTATTCGGGCCGAGGCGCGCCGCGTCGGCGATACGCGCTTGTCCACTTGCTTGGAAGAAGCGGGTGTACGCGTCGCAACCGTCGAACATTTGATGTCAGCCATTTCTGGTTTGGGCATCGATAATTTGTTCGTCGATCTCACGTCAGCGGAAGTCCCGATTATGGATGGCAGCGCGGGGCCTTTCGTTTTTCTGCTGCAAAGCGCGGGGATTGAAGAACAGAAAGCCGCTAAGAAATACATTCGCATCAAAAAGCCGATTCAGGTGGCCGACGGCGATAAGTGGGCGCGCTTTGAGCCTTTTAACGGCTTCAAGCTCACCTACACGATTGCGTTTGATCATCCGGTTTTTGATGCTGATAATTCCAGCGTGACCATCAATTTCGCCGATACATCGTATGCGCAAGAAGTCAGCCGCGCGCGAACCTTTGGCTTCATGCAAGATGTGGAAACACTCCGATCGATGGGGTTGGCGCAAGGCGGTTCGCTCGACAATGCCATCGTGATGGACGAATACCGAGTCTTGAACGAAGATGGTCTGCGCTATAAAGACGAATTCGTCCGCCATAAAATTCTCGACGCCGTGGGCGATCTTTATTTGCTCGGTCACCCGTTGATCGGTGCATTCCACGGTTACAAGGCAGGTCATGCGCTACACAATCGTTTGCTGCGTGAGTTGATGCAAGAGCAAGCGGCGTGGGAGTTCGCGACGTTTGACTCCTTGGACGCGCTGCCGCAGGGTTTCTTTGGCCTCACTACGCAACCCGTTTAGTTCCTAGCCGCAACGGGGCGACATGGTCTTTTTTCGCCTGATTGTCGTTGTTCTACTAGCCGCCCTCGGCATTTGCGTCGGGCTTTATGTCTTCACCCGCGATCGGCGTTTCCTCCGTTATGCAGGCCAAATCATGAAGGTTGGATTAATTGTCGTCTTGGTGGTTCTGGCGTTGTTCGCCATCGACCGAATAATCTAGTCGCCGTTTTAATTCTCGCGACGAGCTTGCCGTTTCAGCAGCGTCGAAACTTCGTCTTTCAGCGTCGATGCCGGCAGCTCGGCAGCGAGGCGCTGCAAGCTTTCGAGCGCAACCGGACCCATAACCGGTTTATGCTTTTGCGGCCGGCTGACGCGTTCTTCCGAATCTACAAGCACATTCACTTTAACGTCAACGGGCTGTTGCAAAAGCTGCGAGATTTTCTGTTCTAAGCTCGGGACGACTTGTTTCAGCTTGGCCGCAGCCGCGCCGTTTTTGGCAACGACAATCAGAATTCCATTTCGAAACGAGCCCACTTGGCCCAGCGCGGCAAAGGCCGCTGGAACTGAATTTTGGTAGAGTCGCTGCATATAACTCAATTCCGAAAGCTGCTGGAGTAGCGGCTTTAGCGCGGGCTCCGCATGGATGAAGGCAGTGAATGAGCGTGCGGACATGTGGCCTTCGAGAATCGTCGAGTAACGGAAATTAAAATTTCTTAATTCTTTGGATGCGCCATCATAATCCATGTACAAAAGCTTAGAAACTAGAACATCGGCCCGCGCTTGAAGTCGCTCCGCTTGCCTGAGCTACATTCTCGATTCATAAGTGGAAACATCGGCCCGTGGATGGTGCAGAGTTATCCGCGTCGGCGTGCTCGTTATTTTTCTCGATCGTTGCAATTCCGCTGGGCGCGTCAGGTCGCTGTGGGGAAGATTTACAACTTCGCGCCAATCGCGCGTTTGATGGCGATGTCGCGGGTTTTTAGACTTGTCCGGTTCTGTAGCACACGAATTGTCGGCTTTTTCTGTCGCGGGCGGGAAATGGCGCAGGGCGTAGCCCGGAGTGGGTTTACGCCCTGGACGGCGCGTCTGGCGGACGCCCTTGCTGCATCGCTAGCTGTGGCATAGAATCTTCCTGGTATCCAGTGCTCATAAGATACGACAGTCGAAGGGTGGAATTCCCGATCAACTAACTCGTTGTATGTGGTATCAGTAATTCGTCTTCACTCAAAGGAGGATATTTGATGAAACATCTGCTTGCAAAAAAGAACTTTTCACTAATCACATTGGTTGCGGCCGCCGCACTCGCAGGCGGAATCTATAGCAGCGCAGCCAGTGCCGCCGATCCAATCAAACTCGGTTTGCTCGAAGACGAGTCGGGCAACTTTGCCATCGCGGTGATTCCCAAAATTCACGCGGTACAGCTTGCGGTGGAAGAGATCAACGCCAAAGGTGGTGTGCTCGGCCGTCCGCTGCAAGTGATCCATTACGATACGCAATCGGACAATACCCGCTTCCAAGAAATGGCGCGGCGCATCACCCAGCAAGATAAAGTGGACGTTGTATTTGGCGCTTTCTCAAGCGCATCGCGTGAAGCCATACGCCCCATCATGGATCGCGCCAAAATGTTGTACTTCTACAATAACCAGTATGAGGGTGGCGTCTGCGATTCGAACGTGTTCGTTACCGGCGCCGTGCCAGAGCAGCAATTTTCCACCCTGGTGCCCTGGCTGATGGAGAAATACGGCAAGAAGGTTTACACCATCGCGGCCGATTACAACTTCGGCCAGATATCGGCGGAATGGGTGCGCAATATCGTCAAGCAGAATGGCGGTACCATGGTGGGGGAGGAGTTTATTCCGCTATCCGTTTCCCAATTCAGTCAAACCATACAAAAGATTCAAAAGGCGAAACCTGATGTATTGATGACCTTGCTGGTGGGCGCCAACCAGGCGTCGTTTTATGGGCAACAAGCGGCCGCGAATCTCGGAATTCCCATGGGCAGTTCGGTGAATGTCGGCCAAGCCTATGAGCACAAGCGCTTCAAACCGCCCGCATTAAAAGACATGTACGTGACTGCGAATTATGTTGAGGAAGTCGAATCACCGGCGAGCGCCGATTTTGTCAAACGCTTCCGCGCCAAGTTCCCAAAAGAGCCGTACATCAACCAAGAGGCCGCTAACTCGTATACCGCCGTTTACCTATATGCGAAGGCAGTAGAGAAGGCCAAGACCACCGATAAAAAAGCCGTCGCCAAAGCCTTGGAAGGCGGCGATATCTGTCACGATGGCCCGTCGGGTAAGGTGTGCATCGATCCGAAGAGCCATCACCAGAGCCACACGATTTACTTGGTGCATGTCCAAGCCGACCACTCGGTGAAAATTCCGAAAGTCTGGAACGACATTAAGCCTTACTGGCTGGGCGATGTCGGCTGCGATCTTTCCAAGAAGGCCGATAACTCGCAATACACACCCAGCAGCCTGCCGAAGAAGTAAGCTCAAAGGAGAAATCGGGGGAAGCGTTCGCTCGCTGGACGCTTCCCTCGGTTGATTGCGGCGTCAACCTACTCGCGGCTAAATATCTTGACTGAGTTTTTCGCGTTTTTGTACCTATGGGGGGACGCGTTTACGTTTCTCGTACTCTCCGCAATGGGGCTCGCCATCATCTTCGGCATGATGGGCGTGATCAATCTGGCACACGGCGAATTCATCATGTGCGGCGCCTACGTAACGGTGTTGACCAGCCGGTTGAATTTGCCGTTACCGCTATGTATGCTCTGCGGCGCCTTGGCGGCGGGAATCATCGGCGTCATTTTGGAGCGGTTGATCATCCGCCATCTTTATCACCGTTTGTTCGATTCCATCGTGGCGACTTGGGCCATCAGCCTAATCGTGACGCAAGGAACACTTATATTCGCGGGGCCCTCAATCGAGGGTATTAAGACGCCATTTGGCAGCTTCAACATCGGCGGCTACTCGTTTTCCACTTATCGCGTGGCCCTGATGGCGATCGCGGTGTTGACGCTAATTGCAATGTATTTGTTGTTCATGAAAACCAAGTATGGCGTGCGCGCTCGCGCCACCATACAGAACCCGCGCATGGCGCAGGCGCTGGGTGTTGATACGGGGAGGATATACAGCCTCACCTTCGGCCTCGGTGCCGCTCTGGCGGGACTGGCCGGCGCACTCTATGCGCCTACCACTACCACGGTCCCAACCATGGGAAGCGCGTTTATCGTGCAGTCGTTTGTCACGGTGGTGGTTGGCGGCGCTAACGCACTGGTCGGTACGGCGCCTGCGGCAGGAATATTGGGCATTATTCAAAGTTGGCTTGGGGCCGCATTCGGTCAAACCATCGGCCAAATCGGATTACTCGTAACCGTGATACTCGTGGTGCGACTGCTCCCCAGGGGGCTGAGCGGCGTACTCTCGCGAGGCGGAAATGGCTAGCTGGTTCGCATGGCTCAATGGTCCTCAGACCCTGGGAAACGGCCGGGGATTTTGGCTGAGTTTCTCCATGGTCGTGCTGCTACTCCTGATCCTGCCATTCTTTGCGGACGAGTATCTGGTAAACAACATCGGCTACTTTTTCATCTGGGTATTCATGGCCATGGGCCTGTCGTTGTTGTGGGGCTATACGGGCATCTTGAGTTTCGGTCAAACTGCCTTCTTTGGCGTCGCCGGCTACACGTATGGCATCATCACGCTCAACTATGGCGCCGACTACGGGTTAACGTTTGGAGCGCTGTTACTGGCCGTGGCGTTAGCCGCAATAGTTGCATGGATTATCGGCTATTTCATGTTTTACGGCGGCATCCGCGACGTGTTTGTCGGTATCGTCACGCTCTCCGTCACGCTAGTGTTGGAGACTTTCATGGCGCAAACGGCGGGACCGGAATGGGCCATCGGCGCAGCGCGCCTAAATGGCTTCAACGGTATGTCGGGTATGCCGCCGCTGACGATTCCGTGGCCGGGTGAGGATGAAATTTTCCTGGAAGGGCGAACCCTATTCTGGTTCCTGGTAGCGCTAGTGGTGTTGGTGTATCTCGGGTTACGCATACTCGTGAATTCGCGCTTTGGCAACGTCATGGTGGCGATCCGCGAAAATCCAAACCGGGTGGAGATGCTGGGTTACGACGTGCGCCGCTATCAACTGATCGTCTTCATCATCGGCGGCGCGCTGGCGGGCTTAAGCGGCGTGCTGTACACCACTTGGGGCACTTACATCACGCCCTCTGCCATGGGGCTCACGGCGGCTGCACTACCGATTATATGGACGGCGGCGGGGGGAAGAAAAGATCTCACCGCGACCCTGGTCGCCACCGTGTTCCTGGTTTGGTTGTCGCAGATGCTTGCGGTCAAGGGAAGTCAGTATGCCCTGATTCTGATGGGGTTGATTTTGTTGGTTGCCGTGATGCTGGCGCCGGAAGGTTTTGTTGTCACGCTAGCGAAAAAAATCGCACGGCTTAAGGGAGAAAACAGTCAACCACCCGCCGGCGTCCCGAAGCCAAAACTCGCAGAATCATCGCCTCCGCCATGACGGCAATCCTGGAAACGAGAAATCTCAGCAAGCACTTTGGTGGGCTGCACGCCACCAATGGCGTGGACTTAAGCATCGAAGCCGGCGAACTGCGCTGTTTGATCGGACCCAACGGCGCGGGAAAGAGCACACTGTTCAAATTGATTCTCGGCAACTATCCGCCGACTTCCGGCGAGATTTGGTTCAACGGCGAAAACATAACCAAGCTATTGCCCTATCGCCGCATCGAAAAGGGAATCAGCATTAAGTTTCAGGTACCCGGTATATTCGACGATCTCCCGGTTGCGCAGAATCTACTCATCGCATTACAACATCGCATGAGTAAAGAACGTTCGAAAACCGAGTTAGAAAGGCTGATGACGCTGCTGGATCTACAAGCCGCGCGGGCGAAGCGCGCCGGCGACCTGTCGCACGGGCAGAAACAATGGTTGGAGATCGGCATGGCCATCGCATTGTCGCCGTCATTACTGTTATTGGACGAACCCACGGCGGGTATGTCTCCCGAAGAGACCTTCAAAACCGGTGAATTGGTCAAGCAACTTAACCAACAGGGCATGACCGTCCTGGTGATCGAGCACGACATGGTATTTGTTCGGCAAATTGCGCAGAAAGTGACGGTGTTGCACTTCGGCAAGATTTTTGTCGAAGGATCGCTCGCCGCCATCGTCGACAACGAAGACGTCGCGCGCATTTATTTGGGGAAAGTCTGATGGCGGGGATCGAGATGCTGCAAGTTAAGGGCGCCAGCACCGGCTATGGCACTACGCCGATTTTACAAGGCATGGAATTCACCGTGAACAAAGGCGAGATCGTCGCCATCATCGGCCGCAACGGCGTCGGCAAATCGACGTTGATGAAGTGCCTGATCGGTCTGCTGCCATGCAACGCGGGTAGCATCTGGTTCAACGGCGGCGATGTTACCCGGGAACCCGCCAACCGGCGCGCCGGACTTGGAATGGGCTACATCCCACAGGGCCGTGAAGTGTTTCCCCAATTAACCGTCGCTGAGAACCTGTTCATGGGCAATCTGATCAGCCGTCACAAGACGACCAAATTGACGGACCTAGTGTACAAATACTTTCCGATCCTAACCGAGCGACGCGAGCAAAAGGCTGGCACCATGAGCGGCGGCGAACAACAGCAGCTTGCAATAGGACGGGCGTTGATCGGCAATCCGGACCTGATGCTGTTGGACGAACCCTCCGAAGGCATACAGCCTTCCATCGTGCAGCAGATCGCCGAAAATGTTCGGCAGCTCAATAAGGAAATCGGATTGACCGTGTTGTTTGTCGAACAGAACGTCGACATGATCATGCATATGGCGCAACGTTGTTACGTGATGGATAAAGGCCGGATCGTCGACGAAGTGGCGCCGGAAAAATTGGCGGACCCAGCGGTGGTACGCCGTTATTTAGCGGTTTAAAAACACCCTATTCGGGAGGCGGTAAACATGGATTGGCTTAAAACTTCGATTATGCATACCCGCGGTGTGGCCAAGGGAAAAATCGGCGCGACCCATCAACTCACGGAAGCCAAGCAAGGCAAATATCACTACACGATGGGCCCGTACTCCGATCCGGTGCTATTTATTAAGCCGGGTGACCGCGTCGTGGTCGAAACCCGCGATGCGTTTGGAGGCGCGATCAAGAGCGAGCAAGATAAGCCGACGCAAAAGCTCGTGATGCCGTTTCTTAATCCACAAAACGGCCCCATCATGATCGAAGGGGCCGAAAAAGGCGACGTGGTTGCGGTCTATATCGAAACCATGGTTCCCCGCGGCCCAAACCCGCTGGGTACTTGCTGCATGATTCCTGAATTCGGCGCACTCACGGGAACTTACTACACCGCAACGCTGAACGATCCATTGCCGGAAATCGTGCGCAAGATCAATGTCGACGAAAACAACGTGTATTGGAGCGACCGCGTGACGCTGCCGTACAACCCGCACATCGGCACTTTGAGTCTGTCGCCGGAAATTGATTCCATCAACTCACTCACCCCCGACAATCACGGTGGCAACATGGACTTGCCGGACATGGGTCCCGGCAGCATCACCTACCTGCCGGTGCGTTCGCCCGGCGCGCGGCTGTTCATTGGCGATGCACACGCCTGTCAAGGCGATGGCGAGGTCTGCGGCGTCGCCGTTGAATATCCCACCACCACCACTATCCACGTCGAGTTGATCAAGGCCTGGCCGATCGAATGGCCGCGGCTGGAACGGGAAGACTTCATCATGGCGATCGGCAGCACCCGCCCGCTGGAGGACGCAACACGCATCGCCTATCGCGAATTGGTGCGCTGGATGGCCGCGGATTATGGTTTCAACCAATGGGACGCCTATATGATGCTGAGCCAATGCGGCAAGGTGCGGTTGGGCAATTTCGTTGACCCCAAATACACCGTCGGCGCTGCGATCAGCAAAACCTATCTTGCACCATGATCAGCGTGTTCACTGATTTGCACAAAGCTGCGTGTCGAGCCCCAGCAGGTTCGAAACAATCCGAAACCACTATGTGCTCGAACGCGCCCGTTGGGTGCGCCTGATCGGTTGCATTGTCTGCGGGACCCGGCCCAGGAGCCGCTAGGGTATCAAATTCGTTCGCGATGGAGACACCAGCACGGCGGTATCGGTCACCTTCGCGACCAGCGACTTGACAGCGAAGGTCAGCGATGACGATTATGAAAGCGCCTCCGGCACCTTGAGTTTCGGCGTCGGTGTTACCGCGCAGACTTTCACCATTAAGGTCAAGTCAGATGGGGGTATCGAGAGCGTCGAAGATGTGCGGCTGTCATTGCTCAACGCAACCAGTGGTGCAGAGATTTCCACACCCAGTGCCACGCTGCAAATTTTCGACGGCGCGCGAATCGACGACGAAGGCTTCGGTGACACTTGCGACGATATCAAGCTCGGTGGCTGCACGCTGCGGAAGCGCGCCGCTCTCGATCCGCTACTTCCAATGTTGCTGCTGTTGGCGGGCGCAGCACTGATTGCGCGGCGTATGCGGCATCATCCTAGAAACGGCAATTGACCGCGCGCTCATCCTTCAGCCCTTTGATGCCTGGAGACGGGCTACCAGAGCCGATCTCCAGGCATCGTCAAAATGCAAGTGGGGACGCGTAACCGGTCAATTCTAAATAGCCGCGGCCAACGATCTTACCGTCGATCAGTGCGCGAACCGCGCCCTCCCAATACACGGCGCGTGTCGTGGCGCCGGAATCGAGCTCTTGATCGTCGAGCAAGGGTTGCAATATTATTTCGCGATCACCCACGCGAACCCGGCACGAAACCGGATAGCTCGCATGGGTTCGCGGTGAGCGCCATTGCTTGAGCGGCGTGAAGGAAATTTCCTCCGGGCGCAAAATCTTAATCGCGCCGTTTTTATCGCGATAGGTTCCGCCTGCCCACAATGTCTTGCCGGAGTGCTCGCGCATGCGAAATGCCATCAGCGCCGCGCCGTCGTCAAAGTTAATGCCAGCCCAATCCCAGCCCGCCGCGCGTGGATCCATGTACTCGCTTGACCACTCGTGATCGAGCCAGGCGGTTCCTGTCACCGACTGAGTTTTGCCGTGCTGAATGAGTTTTCCCGTAAGCTGCAATTGCGCAATGCTGTAGTAGTAACTCGCGGCGAGCGGATTGGGTGACTTCTGGCTGTAGCCACGCTCGCCGTTCAACATCGGCGGCGACCGCGCCTCAAATTGGAAATCGAACGCGAACTGCGGCGCGAGAATTTTGGCGCGATACTGATTGCCATCTTGCTGCAACGACCAATCGCCGATCCACACGTTGGTCGCGCCGGTCTTCGCCTCCGCCAGGCCGAGACCGGCGCGCGCGCTGCGTTGTGCGTGCAAAAGCTTTCCTTCCGACACATCGCTCAGCGCGACGTGGGCGAACAGAATGTGTCGCGGCGAAAATTTGCTCGGGTTATCAGTGGCAACGTTATCGGGGCGGGCGCGAAAGAACGTGATTTGAAATCCACGTTCGCGTTTATCAGCGCTTTGTAGCCATCCGGTAACGTACCACCACTCGATTCGAAATTCCGGATGGCTGCCTTCGTCGCGCGGAAAAGCTATTGCCAATCCCGGCGTCACATTTGAGTAAGTAATGTTTTCGGCGGCAGGCGCCACCCTCGTTACCGCAAACACGATCGCGAGTAGAAGAATTCTTCGCATCACCAATCTTCTCGGACCGACAGCACCACGTCATCGCCCATCGCTTGGCGTGCGCTGAGCCATGCCGTGGTTGCGGTCGCGGCGATAATTCCAATGCTGAGCAGCGCCAGCCATGACCACGGTACATGCACGTCCATGCTCCAATGAAACGATTGCCGTGTCACCACGTGAATCAAGATCAAGCTCAAAACAAATCCGCCGAGGGTGCCCGACAATGCCCCAAGAACGCCTATCCATGCGCCTTCCAGGCCAAGTGATCGCGCGATTTGACGGCGCGTCAAACCGATGTGACGCAGCATGCCGAATTCTTTGCGGCGCATCAGCAGCGAACTGCTGAAACTGGCGCTCACCCCGAACAGGCCGATCAACACCGTCATGAGCTCCAGCGCATAGGTGACATAAAAACTCCGATCGAAAATTTGTAAGCTGAGTTTCCTGACCTCAAACGAAGTGGTGAACTCCAGTTGCTCGCCTTGCGCTACGTTGATTTTCAATGTGCGGATCACGTCAGCGCCGCGAAAACCGGGTTGCAGAAACACGGCGGCGTCATTTGCCTTGGTGTCGCCGGTCAAGCGGATGTAGCTATCACGTTCAATCAACAGCGCGCCGAACTGCCGCGCATAGTCGCGCCAAACGCCGGTGACAATGAATCGCGCCGGCTTTCCGGCGATGGGAATATCGATCTTCTGACCCCTGTCAAAACCGTACAGATCGTGCACCGCTTCGGAAATCCAAATGGGCGGCGGATCGTTCGCGTACCGTTGGTAGGTCGTGCCGACCAAAGGCAGTGCGTGATGTTGCGTCAAGTGTTCGACCGGGCGCGCGATGAGTGCAACCGGCGCCTGATTGGAGCTGAGCACGATGCTCTGGAAGCGGACAAAACTCGCGTAGGCAACACCGGGTGTCGTGGCAATGGCGTGCTGGGCCGCCTCATCAAAAAAACTCGATTCGCCCGCTTGGCCGGAACGAACGTAAAGATCCGCCGG